>CAKSPW010000084.1 GCA_934486495.1 uncultured Clostridia bacterium | reverse complement strand
AGCATTTCTCCGACCATCATCTTAAACACATCTTTCAGGTCATCAAAATTCTTTACATCCAGCCCTTTCATGATGTTACGCAAATTCTCCTTGCGTTCTTTTTCCGCTGCCCTCTCTTCGGGACTTAATTTGTACCTTGGCATAATTTAAACCTGGTATAATATAATTGACTCATCTAACGGTCGTTACATTATACCTTTATCCTTCCTATCAACCTTTTAATCCGTGGTTGACTACGGTTTGGTTTATTGGTATTATATAAATAAGTAATGTGGATTTGTATTTTTAAAACCTGTGGCTTTGACTACTTTTTGGAGGTTCTTACCACACCTTGTTTCTTAGTAATGATTAGTTAGATGAGTCTTTGAATTCGTATCTCGTACCAGGTTTTACGGAGCAAGCACTGTGGATAACACATTACAATTTTTACGAAAGGAATGTATTACCATGATTTTAGTCGGAATTGACATCGGTAAAAACAAACACACTTTTTCTATAGTTGATAAAGGAACCGGTGAAATACTTTCAAATCCCGCTATCTTTGATAACAATCTGGCAGGATTTTTGTATCTCATCAAAAAACTAAGAGGCTATGTTAAGTCGGAACTTCTTATCGGAATGGAAGATACCGGGCATTACCATTTAGCTCTGCTTAAATATCTTCTTGATAACAGATATACGGTTTCGCTCATCAATCCCACAACAACTGACCTTACAAGAAAAATTCAAGGCGGTATCGCCAAAAATGATACTCTTGATTCCATTACCATTTGCGATGTAATTTCTTCCAATCGGCGTAAAAAACCATATCGCATTACTAAAGTAAATCGATTTGAACTTTATGAGCAGAAGCAATTAACCCGTCATCATCACGATCTGAAAGAAGAATTGAACATTTACAAAAACCGTCTTCAGAAATGCATTGATATTGTATTTCCTGAATTCAATTCATTGTTCAATTCTAAATACGGAATTGTTTACATGAGAGTTTTAAAAACTTTCTCTTCTGCCAACGCTATTGCAAATGCTGATATTCGCAGTATTCGCAAATGCTTTGAATTCAAAGGACGTGGAGGTCGAATTTCGCTTTCTGCCGAACAGCTTAAAATGTCCGCAAAAATTTCTGTCGGTATACCATCTGTCGCCGAAGAAATTCAAATACGTCACCTCGTATGCCAAATCGAATTGCTGGAGGAACAACTTTCTGAAATAGATAAAAGGATAGAAGAGTTCTCCATCAAAAACAACTCTACTATCCTTTCAATACCGGGCATTTCGCATTTTTCCGGTACTTCTATTTTAGCAGAATTAGGAGACATTTGCAACTACCAAAAATCATCTCAGGTAATTAAATTTGCAGGTGTTGCCCCTTACCATTATGAATCCAGTCAGTTTACGGCACAGCATACGGCTATTACAAAGAAAGGCTCGCGATATTTGCGAAAAACTTTGTATCAGATTATTTTACCTGTAATCAACAATAACGAGGTTTTCCGTACATATTACAACAAAAAGTTAGCTGAGGGCAAAGGTCACAGATGCGCTCAGGGGCACTGCATCAGAAAACTCTTGAGAGTTATCTATCACCTTTTAACCACAGGACAGCAATTCAGCCCTGAACTTTTGGTGTAAGCAAGCATTTAATCACATTTTACAAATCGTCTTCCGTTGAAGGCTTATTTGTCATGCCACAAAATCCACAATTATTTATTTTTCAATGTTCATGCTATACTATATTTATTTTTCAAAAACTACTTGACTTTTATATAGTTAGCTCCGCAAGCCAATAATCCTTGTAACATTGCAAGCAGTTTTCGTACCCTTTTGACCGATAATATTCAACTTCATTCGCGCCCTTATATAAGCTTGTGTCTATTGTGCATGGGCAGATTGAAATTACACCAAGGTTTAATCCCACATTCGGAAACATCTTCAAAAACCTATCTTGCCGCCTTTCAACAGGGTGCTCCTTGCACCATTTGAGAATTATTTCATTGGCTTTGTCAATATCATTTGAAAATATATTGCGTTGCTCGGCGCAAAATTTTAATAAGATGCATTGATTGCATTTCTCAAAGCTTGCACACACTCTCGCATAATCATATATTGTAGCTCTTTCCATCTCATTTTACTTCCTTTCATGTTTTACTTTCAGTTTAGCCCCGTACCGCCTTTTTGGGTTTATTAATAACTTTTCTTGTATCGCCCTCATCCCGCCAAACATTGTCCACATCACCGGTTGCAATGTCAATTTTTATCCCCTTGTCATATTCAAGTTCATTAATCATAATTTCGAGCAAATGTTCATCATTTTTTACCTTTTCCGTCAACCGATACAACTCCGTTATAAAGCGTTCTATCCTCAGATTGCCGAATTTGTGCTTGTAAGCTAAGATATAGCACGGCAGGACTTGCAATATATTAATCGCCGCGTCCGTTCCTGCTTGCTTGATTTTGTTCTTCTCACGTTCTAAACTGCGCTGCATTTTTAGTTTTCGCTCATGGCTTGTCAATCAAATCACCCTTTCAAGTATTCTTTTTTGTCTCGCTCTTGCCTCATTCGCAGATATACCGCCCTGTTTTGCTTCCCGGTACACATCCATTAGATGTCCTATAACATATCCGTCACGCACCGATACATCTTTTGGCATAACTCTTTCAAACTGTCTCGGAAAATCATCCGGGGAAGCGATATACGAGTCCGACAGGCTATTAGCTATTGTTTTTAATTTATTATTTGTCATATTTTTACTCCTTTTGGTGACTAAGGTAACATTTTTATTTTTGATGTAGTTACCTCGACAAACGGCGGTGTTATGCGGTTTATGGGGTGTGGTAACTGAATTACTGATTTTTTTTAAACTCCCTATATGTATTTTTTTATTTTTTTTATTTCTATATAAGGCTTATTATTTTTTGCAGTTATTTCAGTTACTTAGTTACCTTTTTCGAATGGGGGGGTATCTCCATCGTACTCTCTGAAGCCATTCTCATAACGTTCAGGTTCAATCTTGAGAAAAACGCATCTGACAGGAGTTCTCCCTATTTTTTTGAGCCTGCTCGTTTGTTTCTTATCACATTCAATAAGGTTATTTTTCTTCAGCCAGCTGATAAATGATGTAGGGTTGAATCCCCCGTCTTTTAATACACTTCTGAATTTTGTGGCATTGAAATATATAAATTCATCATCAATCTTGCCCCAAACTTCGCACCCTTCTTTGACGGCATGCATGTTCGTAGTAAATTTACTTTCATTCATCGCAATTACATCCATAATATAATCATACGCCCGCAAGTTTTGCGACACATCCGTTTTTGTGCTTAAAAACGGTTTTATATCATCAACCGATAATGTTATTCCGTCATTAAATATAAAGCGTTCTGCATAAAAATCCGCTGTCAAAATAATGCTTGCCGCCATTGATTGCTTGTCCGTACTCTCCGATTGTTGCAGGAGCTTTAAAAACTCCTTATGCTTCGTTTTGATTTCGTCCATTACATTGTCATCGCTGATTTTATCAACAAACAGCTTTCCCGCAAAACCGTAATTCTTTTTAATGGTTTCCGCTACATAAACAGGATTTTCAAATATTACATCTGTGTATTCAACATCAATTATTCTGTTAACAGCACCGCCACCGGAACTTGTATTTGATATAGGCATTTCTCCCGACGTTATAATACAATTATTCCATGTACCTGTCTTTCTCAATCCACCGCTTATGTTTCCTCGTTGTCTGCCGACACCCTCTGATAATTGATATATCATTTGGTCGAAATCTTTCTTTTCCTTAACAATTTGCAATTCATCAAGTATCAGCGGTAAGCTGTTCACGAAACTTGCAGATAACTCCTGTGCGACTCCGGTACCGTTAAAACTGTGTACGTATTCGCCCATTCTCGGATTTGCCCATACACTTGCCGCCAACATTAACGCAACGGTTTTACCGCCCTCGGTATTTCCCCAAAGGTGTACAAAAAACGGTAATCCTCCTAATTTCTCGACAAGAACACTTGCAAATGATGCCGCTAATACAATCCTTGCCGGAATGCTGCTGCCTTTTCTGACGGTTTCCGCAACTTCCAACCATTTTGCGTAGTTCCCGAAAGATTTAACACTTTCAAAAAAATGTTTGAATGTCGTATCACCGTCAAAAACCAAATTTTCAACATATGGGCTAAAACCATACTCATTTATCCAGCCCAGCCGCCCGACACTGTTTATTTCCGGTATTCTGTCATAATTTAAACTTTCTATATCAGTTAAATATTTTACTAAATATCGGCTGTTTTCACTGTTAACCGCAACGCCATAATCCGCAAGCTGTAGTATTGAATTATTGCTCGCCAATGTCTTTTTATCCACGTTGATAAATCGCCACTGATAACCTTTTTTGTATGCTATTCTTAATTTTTCGGTATTACTGTCAATATTTATAAGTCTTTGCACCGGCATAATCGGATGTGGACATGCTATAATTTCACAGCCGCGATTATCCGTTGATGTTATTCCGAAATCATCACATACCCAACCACCGCAATCAAGCTGAAGCTCCTGACCTTCAAAATTTGTTGAATTAATCGGTATGTCCCCCGATTTATTGCGGATACTTTCCAAATACAGTTTGAATAATCCCTTAAAATTTTTAACACCGATAAGTGACGCTTTAACGCATATCTGAGCAAGCAATTGTGCCAGCTGAAATTTATTTGATGAAAAACTGTTTAGCCATTCATACGGTTTTGATGTTGTCAAATATTCTTCGCGTGTAAAATCCGGTATTTGTATTTCATCCACGTTATCCCTCCTCTAAGCTGTCAAGCATATATCCGGCTATAAGTACATTTAAGTATGCGGCTTTAAGAATGTCATCAATTTCATCTGTTGCCTTTTTAGGTTTAAAATGACTGATAATCATATCGGCACATATCCATTCATTCAGCCAATGCTCATAGTCTGATTTTGCTTTTAAGCGTTCGTTTTCTTCGCTTCTTCTTTGCTGCTTTATTTTGTTGTATTTCTGTCTGAAACGCATCTGTTCGCGATACGAAGCTTTTTTATCGATAGGCAATCCCAATCCAAACTCATTATCAATTATTCTAATAGCTTCTTTAAACTCCACACCGCACAATTCCTTTACAAAATCTATCACGCTGCCGCCTTTTCCGCACCCGAAACAGTTCCAGCCGCGATTATTCGGATATATCTTTAAAGACGCGTCTCTGTCCCCGGGGTGGAAAGGGCAGTGTATAAATCCTGCCCTGTTCGGGGTAAATCCGTAATGCTTGCATACTTCTGTCATGGTGACGGTCTGTCTGATTGCTTCTGCTATGCTGTTCATATATCCACCTCTTTTTTCAGTGTATTCCGAATATGATGATAGAAAATTTTCCTCATCAATGACGGGGTGGTGTCCGGCTCACAAAAATGTATTGTTAAGTTGTACCTGTCGCAAAACGCAATAAGGGATGAATATAAGCAATCGGATGACAGTCTGCTTCTGTAATCTCCGGTTAATATTTTCTCATAGCTCCCATTTTCGACTATTAAGTGTATTTTTGCTCCGGCGGCTCTTGCACGTTCAAATTCACGTTCAAATCGTTGCCGCCCTTTAGTAAAATTACTGCATATTTCGTCAAGGCTCATTTTGCGTTCTATAACGCATTCGCTTTCTAACGAATATATTTTTCCGTTGACTGAATATTCTGCGCTGTAGTCACCAAAATTAAGGCATTTTCGATAATATTTATATCCGGTATTGTTCATGCGTTTTTTTAAATCTTCCGTTATATGCTCTCTTGTATCCACTATGATAACGATACTTTCGAGCACGTGTTCCATTTCTCTCGGTGTCATACTTTCCAGAATGGAAGCTCGTTATCCGAATCATTTTCCGGAGTTTTAAAATCACTTGTAAAATCTTGACTTTTTTGAAGCTTTTTAAATTTCGGCTCCTTAAATTTCCCTGTCCTAACGTTTTCTGCAGAAGTAAAATATCTGGGCTCTGTAATTACAATAACGTTACCCTGCGGCGTTTCAAACTCTTTTTCACCATACACAACACCGATTGTCTTGCCTTTTAGTTTAGTTTCATCCCAGTCCCAATGATAGCCCTGATTACTCTCTTCAAAATTTACTATCATAGTTTTGAAACGATTAACGTCTTCTTCATAATATTGTTTTCCTTCTTGAGGGATAAAAGCCTTGTAAATGCCTTTCCATTTTTTAACCTCATTTGAATCGTTTTTATACAATTCTTTGAAATGGTCTTTATATTCTCCCTCAATCACATCATACGCAAAATCAAGATAACTGAATGAATCCCCATTTTTTTCCCCGTGAATTTCTTTACAGTCCATAATTTTAACTATGTATCCGCCTTTTGGAAGCTGATTGCTTTCACCTGTGTATACTGTTGCTTTTTCAAATCCGTTTATTTTTTTCATTGTGTTACCTCCGTTAAATTATAATATTCTCTTATTGTGTTATCCACTGCCTTTAAATCATTATCGATAACTCTGTCAAACATCTCCATAGGTGATTTGGCTGTTGTATAACCGTCTGACTGTGTTTCAAATATATGCTTATCACCGTCAATTTTGCAATACAAGACGATACTAAATAATCCCTCGACAGTTAATTGATTATCTAACATTTTTCCGATTGTCTTAGCCTTTATTTTTCCGCTTTCGGTTTCTTCGCTGTGATGCAAAAAGTATACTGTCACATCGTTTGGAAGCTGCCTTATAATAAAGTCAAGCATATTTCTGAAACGAAGTGCTATGTCTGTAAATTTTCCATATCCGGTTTCTTTTGCTCTGTTAAACATTTCGAAAGCTAAAAGGTATTGGCTGTCGTCAATGACATAAATCTTTTTATCTTTTTTTGACAATTCTTTACCGATTACCTCATAGTCCGCATTGTTTATTACATGAAGCCTTTTTTTGAAAGGCATCATTTTGTTTGCGACATTAAATATTGTCACATCATTTTCCGAAAAATTTCTCAGACTTGTACTTTTTCCGCTCCCGGAAGCACCTATTATTAATACCGGTACACCCATATTTTTCACCTACCTTATTATCAAATTTTTGCGCTTTATCAGATGCGCATGTTCTATTATCGACCCGTTTTTTATAGCGTCTCTAATGGCTGTCTTGCTTACTGTAGGTGGCTCATAGTCAAGCAGAAAATCCGCATTCTTTTCCGCCCAATCGACAAAACCGTCATCAACTTCAACTACACTTGTTTTTCTGAAACTTAACGCGACTTTTGAAGTACTTATTTTATCCGCTCCTACCTCATTCATTGCCGCCGACAAATATTGCTTTAAGCGTTCAGCCTTATTCTCTAAAGTCTTACGTCTTTCCGAAAGTCTTTTTTCCTCAAATTTGATAGCTTCGGCTTCTGCATTTGTGTTTTTTATATACAATGCAATATTTTCAGCTTTATCGCTGAATTGCTCTTGCAAATCATCCAGTGCATTGGTATTCATTATTTCTCCGGTATCCTCGTCAATCTCAATATTGTTTATAGCTTTTAATATATCCTCTTTGATTTCATATAAAGTCATATTTTTGTAACTCCTTCCTTGAAATTAAGCTTTACACGCTCTATTTCCGTTCTCGGATATGAAAACTTTATCATCTCCGAAACTATATATTTTTTATCCATACCTGTTTTGTCGGAAATATCCAGCAGCATAGCCGCCGCTTCTGCGTCAATTCTGACAACTATACCCTCATTTGATACCGCGCTCTTCGGTACATTAAATACTAACTTGTCCATTATTTTTTTACTCCTCTCTTGACAACCTCACGAAAATGTGCTATACTGACAATGTCAGGTTATTTCTGTGAGGCAATATTGCCTGTCGGTCGGCTGTCCATGTAGCCGGCCGATTTTTTTTATTCTTCATTTTTTACCTCTTTAAACGTCCAATTACCGCTTTGGTATATAGTTTTAGTGAAACAGTCTTTAATTGTGGCATTACCCGACAAATTCGCCTTACTTAATTTGTTCCATTTTATAACCGGTGAAGTTACTATAGTCGCACTGTCGTAAATGTTCTTGACTGTCGTATTGCCGCGAATGTCCTCGACTGTCGCACTGCCGTAAATGTTCTTGACTGTCGCACTGTCGCAAATGGACTCGACTGTCGCATTGCCGCAAATGTTCTTGACTGTCGCACTGTCGCAAATGTCCTCGACTGTCACACTGCCGTAAATGGACTCGACTGTCGCACTGTTGTAAATGTTCTTGACTGTCACACTGCCGTAAATGGACTCGACTGTCGCACTGTTGTAAATGTTCTTGACTGTCGTATTGCCGTAAATGGACTCGACTGTCGCACTGCCGCAAATGTTCTTGACTGTCACATTGTCGCAAATGTCCTCGACTGTCGCACTGCCGTAAATGTTCTTGACTGTCGCACTGTCGCAAATGTTCTTGACTGTCGTATTGCCGTAAATGGACTCGACTGTCGCACTGCCGTAAATGTTCTTGACTGTCGCACTGTCGCAAATGGACTCGACTGTCGTATTGCCGCGAATGTACTCGACTGTCGCATTGCCGCAAATGTTCTTGACTGTCACATTGTCGCAAATGTCCTCGACTGTCGCACTGCCGTAAATGTTCTTGACTGTC
>CAKSPW010000083.1 GCA_934486495.1 uncultured Clostridia bacterium | reverse complement strand
ATCTTATTATATGTAAGTTATTTTTCCTAATAAAGGTCAGGAGAGTGTTTTTCTATATGAAGAAGAAAAAGTTACTTATCGTTGAGTCACCGTCAAAGGCGACAACGATAAAAAAATATCTCGGCAGCGATTACAGCGTAATGGCGTCTGTCGGACATATTATCGACTTGCCGAAAAGTCAGCTCGGTGTTGATACGGACAATGATTTTGAACCGAAATATATAACCATAAGAGGTAAGGGGAGTATCCTTTCGGAGCTTAAAAAGGAAGCCGCAAAGGCTGACGAGGTTTATCTTGCAACCGACCCCGACCGTGAGGGAGAGGCTATAAGCTGGCATTTGGCTAATGCGCTTAAGATTGATATTAATTCGCCGTGCCGTGTAACCTTTAACGAGATTACAAAAAATGCCGTTCGTGCCGCAGTAAAACATCCGCGACCGATTGATATGAATTTGGTTGACGCACAGCAGGCACGCCGTGTGCTTGACAGAATCGTGGGATATAAAATAAGCCCTATTTTGTGGGAGAAGATAAAGAAAGGTTTAAGTGCGGGCAGAGTTCAGTCGGTTGCGCTTAAAATGGTTTGCGACCGTGAGGAAGAAATAATCAATTTTGTACCCGAGGAGTATTGGAGCGTTGCGGCGCAGTGCAGCGGATTTGACGCTAAATACTACGGAGAAAACGGTAAGGAGAAAAAGCTTACCGATAAAAAATCGGCATATGCTGTTGTTGATGATATAAAGGGCAAAAAGCTTAAGGTTGAGAGCGTAAGCCGCAAAGATGTCAAAAAAAATCCGTTTCCGCCGTTTACGACAAGTACCCTCCAGCAGGACGCATCGAGAAAAATTAATTTTGCCACGTCCAAAACAATGCAGGTTGCACAGCAGCTGTACGAGGGGATTAATCTCGGCGGAAAAATAGGTACTGTCGGTCTTATAACATACATGAGAACAGACTCGCTGAGAATTTCGGCTGAAGCTCAAAAAGAGATTGTGGACTATCTTACGGGCAAGTACGGCAGCGAATATGTATCACCGAGAAATTTCCGTGCAGGCAAAAACGCACAGGACACACACGAGGCGATACGACCGACAAATATCGCTTATTTGCCGTCTGAAATAAAAGGTAAGCTGACGGGTGAGCAGTATAAACTCTACAAGCTTATTTGGGAGAGATTTGCCGCGAGCCAAATGGCGCCCGCCGTTTACGAAACGGTGCAGTCGGAGCTTAGCACAGAAAGCCATACATTCAGAGCGACAGGTTCGCACATTAAATTTAAAGGCTATATGGCGGTGTATGTTGAGGGCAGCGACGAAAAGAGCGAAAAGCTTAAAATGCTTCCCGATATGAAGGAGGGAGATTTGTTTGACATTGCAAAAATTTCTCCGAAACAGCATTTTACCCAGCCGCCGGCACGTTATACGGAGGCGTCGCTTGTAAAGGCGCTTGAAGAAAACGGTATAGGTCGTCCGTCAACATATGCGCCGACAATATCAACAATTGTTTCAAGAGGATACGTTGCAAGAAGCAGAAAGCTTTTAATGCCGACCGAACTCGGAAGTGTGACAAACGACCTTATTAAGAATAATTTTGAGAAAATTGTCGATGTCGGATTTACTGCCGGAATGGAAGAAAAGCTCGATGATGTCGGCGAGGGCAAGATAAATTGGAAAAAGGTTATGCGTGATTTTTATCCCGACTTTGAAAAAACTCTTTCCGAGGCGCAGAAAAACATTGAAAAGATAAAAATCAAAGATGAAGAATCGGATGTCGTATGCGAGTGCTGCGGCAGAAAAATGGTGTATAAGCTCGGGAAATACGGAAAATTTCTTGCTTGCCCCGGTTTCCCAGAATGCAGAAATACGATGACGATAAGAGAGGGCACGGGCGTAAAATGTCCGAAATGCGGCGGCGAAATCCTCAAAAAGAAATCAAGACGCGGCAAGGTTTACTATGCGTGCGAAAATTTGCCCAAATGCGACTTTATGGCATGGGATGAGCCGATTAAAGACAGAAAATGCCCCGACTGCGGTGGAATACTGCTTTTAAAGAGAGGGCGAAAAGCAAGAGAATTTTGTATAAACGAGGACTGCGGATATGAAAAGCTTCTTACCCGAAAGGACTTGTCGGAAACGGAGAGCGATTGATGAAGGTTAAGGTGATAGGCGCAGGTCTTGCAGGCTGTGAGGCGGCATTGCAGCTTGCAAAAGAGGGAATAGAAGTACAGCTTTTTGAAATGAAACCCAAGAAATATTCTCCTGCGCATAAAAGTCCGTATTTTGCCGAGCTTGTTTGCTCAAATTCGCTTAAGGCGGATAGAATAGAAAATGCGTGCGGACTTTTAAAAGAGGAAATGCGTCTTTTCGGCTCGGTTATGATGGAGGCAGCTGACGTGTCGAGGGTGCCGGCAGGCGGTGCTTTGGCTGTTGACAGAGATATTTTTTCGGAATATATCACAAATAAAATAAACGAAAATCCGCTTATAGAAGTCGTTTGCGATGAGGTGTGCGAAATTAATACGGATGAGTACACCGTAATTGCGACAGGACCGCTTACGTCGGATAAGCTGTCGGAGGAGATAATAAGGCTGACGGGTGAGGAAGAGCTTTCGTTTTACGATGCCGCCGCACCTGTTGTTACAAAGGAAAGCATTGATTTTGACAAGGTGTTTTACGCCGCAAGATATAATAAAGGTACGGCTGATTACATAAACTGTCCGATGACTGAGGAGGAGTACGGCAGATTTTACGAGGAGCTTGTAAATGCGGAGTGCGCACAGCTTAAAAGCTTTGAAAACATGACGGTTTTTGAAGGGTGTATGCCTGTTGAGGTCATGGCAAAAAGAGGGATTAAAACGCTGACATTCGGACCGCTTAAGCCCGTAGGTCTTGTGAATCCGAAAACGGAAAAGGACGACAGCTTTGCCGTAGTGCAGCTGCGCCAGGATAACATGGACGCAACGCTTTATAATCTTGTCGGATTTCAGACAAATCTTAAATTCGGCGAACAAAAAAGAGTATTTTCCATGATACCCGGTCTTGAGAATGCGGAATTTGTCCGATACGGAGTTATGCACAGAAACACATTTATTCAAGCTCCGAATGTAATTGACGAGATGTATTGCTGTAAAAAATACCCCAAAATTTACTTTGCCGGGCAGATAACGGGCGTTGAGGGATATGTTGAGTCTGCATCGAGCGGAATTATGGCAGGATTTAATATGGCGAGAAAAATTCTCGGCAAAAAACAGCTTTGCCCGACTTCAAAGACGTGTATAGGCGCATTGCCGATTTATATTACTCACCCGGCAGGCGGCAGACTTGAGCCGATGAATGCAAATTTTGGAATTATAGACTCTCTTGACAGACGTGTTAAAAACAAACAGGAGCGATACGGTATTATTGCCGCACAGGCTCTTGAAATTTTAAAGAAAAATATAGAAAATTTGGACTGAGGAGTTGAAAAGCAAATGAATAGGAAATCAATTATTGCAGCCGTTATAATTGCGGTAATCGGAGTGGGTGCGGTTGTGATAAGTATGACAAAGGGTAAAAAATGCGATGATAACGCATCTGCCACGCAGGTTGTTGCCACCGAAGCCGCAAGCGAAAATGCACAAAACAAAGCGGAAAATGAGAGCGCACAAACAGCCGCTCCCGAAAAAAAGGAAGAAGATAATAAGGAAGAAAAAAAATCGGAATCCGGCGGTGATAATGCATCTGAAGCAAAGGTAAATCCGACATTTATGTACTTTGTCGACAATGCTGCCGAAAGCGAAACGGCAAATATGATCGCTTCTTTAAAGAGCAAGTATCCGAACGTTACGTTTGATATAAAGAACGTTGATAAGGATAAGGCACTTCTTGAAAACTTTCAGCTTGTTGACGGAAATATTCCATGCCTTATAATGCTCGATACGTCAAACAATATTTGCGATATCAAGTTTAAATGCGCCGATGAGTCACAGCTGTCTGCGGCGATAGATAGTGCAAATAAGTAATTTTCAGAAGGCGGTTATATCCGTAATGGTGCGGAGTACGGTTGTTTTCGGTACAGATAACAATTATCACGTACAACGCAAAATAATATACATATCGAAAACCCTCGAAAAATGTGGGTTTTCGTTTTTTTTTAATTGACAAAGTCTTAATTTTGTGCTATGATAGAATAGATAAAGTATGTACAAAAGGGGTATTCTTAATGAAAAAAACGTATGTAACAAATATGCCGAACCGTATAGGCTCATTTTTGAAGGCGAGCAAATGCTTTCGTGATTTGGGAATAAATATAACACGTGTAAGCTATAATAAGGCTGTGGACTCTCACACGCTATTTATAGACGCAAAGGGTACGCCCGAACAGCTTAAGGCGGCGGAGGCGGAGCTTGAGAAGATAGGGTATCTCGAAAATGATAAAAGCAACATGAGCGTTGTTCTTCTCGAATTTACGCTTGCTGACGTGCCGGGCAGTGTTACGGACGTTTTGGAGCTGATTGACGAGTTTAATTTTAACATTTCGTTTATAAGCTCGCAGGAAAACGGCAGTGAATATCAGCAGTTTAAAATGGGACTGTATGTTGACGATTCCGATAAAATTTCAAAATTCATAGCGGAGGCTGAAAAGCTGTGCCGTGTTCGTGTTATCGATTACAACAGCTCGGAGCGTGTTTACGACAACAGTATTTTTTACAATACGTACGTTATGGGGCTTGCAAAGCTTATGGCGCTTCCCGAAAGCGTTAGCCGTGAGCTTTTGGTGCACGTGAATCTTGCAATGCAGATTTTGGACGAGGAGGGACTGTCGCCGTACGGAACATTCGACAGTATAGGAAAATTTGCGGAGCTTTTGTCGTCCGCTCTCGGCGATAATTTCTCGCCGAGAATAAGCACGCATAAAATCACCGATAACACCGAAATAACGCTTATCGAGCCGCCGTGCGGAAGTAATACGATAATAATCAAAAGCAGAGGTAAATACCTTTTCGTAGACAGCGGATATGCGTGCTACCGAGATGAAATGCTTAAGATTTTAAGAAGGCTTATCCCCGAAATTGATACCATGAAGAAAACAATGCTTCTGACTCATGCGGACGTTGACCACGGTGGACTGCTTAACGAGTTTGACAAGATAATAGCAAGCAGGAAAACAGCCGACTGCCTTAAAAAGGAATATGAGGGCAAAAACGGTTTCAGAGAAGAAAATCATCTTCATAAGCCGTATATAAGCATATGCAAAATATTAACGTCTTATAAGCCGGTTAATCCCGAACGTGTCGTGCCTATGTGGCGTGATGCTGAAAATATGTCGCAACCGCTCGAACAAATCGGATTTTTCGATTTTGAGGAGCTGAGCTTTGAGGTGTATGAGGGTAAGGGCGGTCATTTACCGGGTGAAATCGTGCTTATAGATTACAAAAATCATATTGCCTTTACGGGTGATGTATACATAAACGTTCACGGTCTGACTCGTGAACAGGCGGAGTATAACAAATATGCGCCGATACTTATGACGTCTGTTGATACGGACGCAAAGCTGTGCGCAGATGAGAGAAAGGACGTTATGCGCAGACTCGGTGCGGGCAATTGGCAGATATTCGGCTCGCACGGGTTTAAAAAGGACTATTCTGTCAATGCATGATAAGGGGAGGTGTTTGACACGGACGAGAGAATTTATATTGCAATCGACCTTAAAAGCTTTTACGCATCGGTTGAATGTGTTGAAAGAGGACTCGACCCCCTCAATACAAATCTTGTTGTTGCGGACGCATCGAGAACGGAGAAAACAATTTGTCTTGCCGTGTCGCCGAGCCTTAAAGCATATAAAATTCCCGGCAGAGCAAGACTTTTTGAGGTTGTACAAAGGGTAAAGGAGATAAATGCCGCAAGAAAAAGACGTGCGAAGAATTACAAATTTGAGGGGAAAAGCTATATAGCCTCGGAGCTTGAGAAAAATAAAAATCTTGAGCTTTCCTATATTGTTGCACCGCCGCAAATGGCGCTTTACACAAAATACAGCACGGCTATTTATGAGATTTATCTGAAATACGTTGCGCCGGAGGATATGCACGTTTATTCGATTGACGAGGTTTTTATAGATATTACAAACTATATGAAGCTTTACAATTCAACGGCTGAAGATATTGCAAGAATGATAATAGGCGATGTTCTGCATGAAACGGGAATTACGGCAACAGTTGGGATAGGAACGAATTTGTATCTGTGCAAAATAGCAATGGACGTTATGGCAAAGCGCATGATGCCCGATGAAAACGGTGCGAGAATCGCTTATCTTGACGTTGTGAAATATCGCAAAGAGCTATGGTCGCATACTCCGCTTACCGATTTTTGGCGAATCGGGAGCGGAATATCGAAAAAACTTGAGGCGAACAGGCTTTATACCATGGGAGATGTTGCAAGATTTTCTACGCTGAAATACGGCGAGGACAAGCTTTTCAGACTTTTTGGAATTAATGCGGAGCTTATTATCGACCATGCGTGGGGATATGAAAGCTGTACCATTGCCGATATTAAAGCGTATCGTCCGCAAAACAGCAGTTTAAGCTCGGGACAGGTTCTTCATATGCCGTACGATTTTGAAAAAACACGCCTTATAATCAAGGAAATGACGGAGCTTTTGTCACTTGACCTTGTCGGTAAATGCCTTGCGACAAACCAGATTGTTTTGGATATAGGCTATGATATTGAAAATCTGAAAAATCCCGATATAAACTACTTCGGAGAGATAACTGTCGACAGATACGGCAGGAAAGTCCCGAAACACTCACACGGTACGGAAAATCTCGAATTTTATACCTCGTCAACAAAGCTGTTATGCGAGGCGGCAATGAAACTTTTTGACAGAATTGCGGACAGAGCTTTGCTTGTAAGACGTGTTAATATAACGGCTTGCAAGGTAAAATACAATGCTGCCGAAACAAAACCGAAATTTCGTCAGCTCGACCTATTCAGCGACCCTATCGAAACGGAGAAAAAACAGCGTGCGCTTGAAAGAGAAGAAAATGTACAAAGAGCAATGCTTGAAATAAAGAAAAAATTCGGAAAAAATGCCGTTATCAAGGGTATGAATTTGGAGGAGGGCGCAACAACAATTAAAAGGAATAAGCAGATAGGAGGTCATCAGGCATGACGGAGCAGTTTGGCAGGAGGGGAGAGAGTAAAGTATGGGAAACTATGACGATTTGATAAACGTTCACCATAGCATATCCGACTCAAGACCGCGTATGCCTGTAAGCGATCGTGCGGTGCAGTTCGGCTCGTTTGCCGCTCTTGCGGGATTTGAGGCTGCAATTGCGGAAACGGCACGGCTGACAACCGTTAAAAAGGAGCTTAGCGAAAATCAGAGGGAGGAGCTTGACAGATTTTTTGCCGAGGCAGCGGAAAAGCTTGACGAAAAGAATAGAATTTCGGTTACTTATTACAAGCCTGACGAAACAAAATCGGGCGGCTGTTACACGGAGTATACCGGTGTTGTAAAAAAAATTGATTGGGTTTACAGAAAAATTGTATTCTACGGCGGAACGGAAATACCGACAGACGATATTTGCGGCGCATCGTTTGACGAATTTGACGGATAGGTGCTATGTTTGTGATAATATATGGCTTTAATTCGGGATATTTTGTTTAATTCGTATATTGATTTATTTTCGGTAAAGTAGTATAATAATGTTGTATGGGAATTTGTCGGCTTATGTCGGGAGGTGAATTTTGTGAACATTCTTCATATGAAATACGCTATCGAGGTTGCAAGGTGCGGTTCTATTAACAAGGCGGCGGAGGTTCTTTTGATGAATCAGCCGAATTTAAGCCGTGCGATAAAGGAGCTTGAAGGCTCACTCGGAGTATCTCTTTTCGACAGGAGCGCAAGAGGTATGGTTGTAACTCACGAGGGCGAGATTTTTTTAAGATATGCAAGCAAAATTTTAAAGCAGGTTGATGAGGTTGAGTGCCTTTTCAAAAAGCAAATGCCCGATAAAAAGCGGTTTTCTATATCCGTGCCGAGAGCGAGCTATATAGCCGAGGCTTTTTCAAACTTTTCGCTTTCTCTTGCAGATGAAAAAAATATAGAAATATATTATAAGGAAACAAATTCTCAGCGTGCCATAAAAAATATTCTTGAGGCTGACTATAAGCTCGGTATTATAAGGTATTCCGAGCATTTTGATAAGTTTTACAAGGAAATGCTCGATGAGAAAGGGCTTTCGTATGAGCTTGTGACGGAGTTTAAGTACAAGGTTATAATGAGCCGCAGCAATCCTCTTGCAAAAAAGGAGAAACTTGACGACGCCGACCTTGAAAAGTATATCGAAATTGCTCATGCAGACCCCTTTGTGCCGTCACTTCCGTTTGTGGAGGTTAAAAAAGAGGAGCTGCCGGATAATATTAACAGAAGAATATTTGTTTTTGAGCGTGCAAGTCAGTTTGATATTTTATCTAAAAACAATCAAACGTATATGTGGACGTCACCTGTTCCGAAGCGGCTTCTTGACGCATTCGGACTTGTTGAAAAAAGCTGCGGCGACAATTCAAAGCTTTACAAGGATTTAATAATACACCGAAACGGTTACAGTCTTACAAAGCTTGACAGTGATTTTATTGCCGAGCTGTGCAAAACAAAGCGAGAGCTGTTTTAGGAGGGATTGTGATGAAGCTTTTTATTGCGTCGGATATTCACGGAAGTGCTTTTTGGTGCGAAAAAATGCTTGAAG
>CAKSPW010000082.1 GCA_934486495.1 uncultured Clostridia bacterium | reverse complement strand
GATTGCCGAACCCCCGGCGGCTTTGGTTCTTTCGCCGCCGAAAGAACGAAAAGGTTAGAATTTTGGAATGTGAAATAAATTGCTACAAGGTGAGCTTTTACAATTGCAATTAAAAAGTTTATTTGTTTGTTGTTGCTAAAGAAAGATTATCGCATCATGAGTTATTTTTATTGCTTTTAATTGTTACGATTCTTTCAATTTAAATTATAAAACAAGTTACTATATTCTTTTGTTGGCAAAGAAAGATTATCGCATTATGTGTGATTTTTATCGCTGTTAATTGTTACGCCCCTTTCGTACTTTTGCAAACAAAAGTACCAAAATTTCCGGGGTTCGGAATTCCCCGGACCCTAAAACCGCTCGGGGACACCCCGAGACCCCGTTGCAATTGAGATTTTTTCAGTAAAGCGAGAGCTTTTGAGAGTTGTCACTAACGGTGTATTCGGTTTTATGTTTGATTTTGGTACGTGTTAATTTGTTGCACCTATGAGCGAATCCGATATGGTTCCGGCAAGGGTGAGGTTTAGCAAACAGATATTTTGGCGGATTTGTATTATTTCGGTGAGGGTGAGGTTTAGCAGACGAATATTTAAGCAAATTTAAATTGTTTCGACAAGTGTTATACTTATGAGCAAAGTCGATATTGTTCCGGCAAGGGAGAGGTTTATCAGACGAATATTTATGCGGATTTATATTATTTCGGTGAGGATGAGGTTTATCAGACGAATATTTATGCGGATTTATATTATTTCGGTGAGGGTGAGGTTTAGCAAACAGATATTTAGGCGGATTTGAATTATTTCGGCAAGGGTGAGGTTATATAATTGTATTTACATGAAATGCGGGAGGGAGGAGGCTGAGAATAATTTTTTGCCAAACAGAAAAATTTGTACCGAGGCATTGCAATCAGATAAGTAAAGTAGAGAGTAAATTCAAATAAAACAAGGAATATCTCGATAAAATTGCAAAGCGGTGAAATTATACATTTGTAACAACAAAATGAAGTGTGATGTAAATATGGTGATAATGAAATGGCGAGAAATAAAAACACGAAAAAGGATAATTTTTTAGCGGAGATATATTTTAAAATAGAATAAGGAAATCAGTCCGATATAAACGATTTTATCTTAAAAAAATAAGAAAACGTTTATGTTTATCGTGGGAAGGTTAAAGCCATTCACAAAAATAATTGAAGATACACGGAGAGAGAAACTCAATCTAAGTCATATAAATAACTATTTAACAGAAACAGAACATATAAAAAGAGGGGAACAGCCATAATATTTGTGATAATGTTCACTTTATACCTATACTTTATCAGAAAAATAAAATTGAACCGACATCACGCAGTTTTCCGTCCGCAAGCTTATACACATTTATGTTTCGCTCTTTTAAAAACTCATTGATTTGCCCGGCATCACTATGTGTGTTTAAATTGCCGACCGTAAAAATGTTGTTTTTGTAAACTCCGACCGCACCACCGAAAAATCCGTAATTCATTCCTTTTAAAACCACGCTGCCGCTGCTTATCTTGAGCGCATCAATTCCATTTGACATCAAAGCCTTATAAATTCCGCTGTCCTCAGTAATAACTGCATTTCCTACCGCACAAGTGCTGCAACAGGAATATCCCTGTCGAACGTTTATATGTTTTGAAAATTTCTGTTCGATTACAGCAAGCGTTATTTTATCGGTATATTTGAAATTATGCATAGCAAAGCCGTCTGATGTGCACACGTTGTATAAGACATCATTCGGATAATTGCCGTTTGGATTTTTCTCGCCGCAGATGACATTAACACCCGAAAGCCTTGATTTATAGTATTCAAAACAATTCGGCGCACAAACGATCGTGTTATCGTCAATTTTGCAAAGCTGAATATCACTGTGTCCGCATATGCTTTCATATGTGTTCTGTCTGATTGTAGGTATTATGTTTTCGGCATATTTTGAAAGCTCATTTTTTATTTCATCTAAAATACGATAATCTATTATTGCATATTTTACCAATCGTAAATTCTCCCCCATTTATTTACAGTTTGTAACTTTTAGTTTACATAATTCCGTTACAGTAAATCAAACCACCCTAACAACATGATTTATATTATCTCAACTGCTTGTAATAAAATCTCACCCTCACCGAAATAATTCAAATTAGACTAATAACCCTCTCGCCCTTGCCAATCAATTCAAATCAACCCAACTATCTGATATAAAACCTCACCTTCGCCGAAACAATGCAAATTTGCCTAAATATCGGTTTGCTAAACCTCGCCCTCGCCGAAACCATATCGGCTTCGCTCATAAGTGCAACAAGTTAGCACTTTCCAAAATAAAACATAAAACCGAATACACCGTTAGCGACTACTCTCAAGAGCCTTCACTTTACTGAGAAAATCTCACTTGCAACGGGGTCTCGGGGTGTCCCCGAGCGGTTTTAGGGTCCGGGGAATTCCGAACCCCGGAAATTTTGGTACTTTTGTTTGCAAAAGTACGAAAGAAACGTAACAATTAACAGCGATAAAAATCACACATGATGCGATAATCTTTCTTTGCCAACAAAAGAATAAAGTAACTTGTTATAAAATTGAAATTGATTGAAAGAATCGTAACAATTAAAAGTAATAAAAATCACACATGATGCGATAATCTTTCTTTGTCAACAAAAGAATAAAGTAACTTGTTATAAAATTGAAATTGATTGAAAGAATCGTAACAATTAAAAGTGATAAAATTCACACATAATGCGATAATCAATCTTTGCCGACAAAAAAAACAAATATACCTATTTTAATCATTTTATTGCGATAATAAAACCTTGCCTGCAAAAAATAAAGTAACTAAAACAACTCTTTTATCTGTTTAAATACTCAAGTGCAACATTTACAAAAAACCTGCACCCAACAGCAAGAGCTTTTTCGTCAACCTTAAACTTAGCGCTGTGCAGCGGATATTTTTCACCCTTAGCAGATGTGCCGAATCGGATATAAGACGACGGAACAAGACGTGCAAAGTACGAAAAATCATCACCGATTGTAAGCCCTTCTTCAAGCTCCTTAATTTTTGTTATACCGTCAGTTTTCATTGCCGCCGAAAGGGCAATATCATTCATCTCCTTGCTGTTTACGGTCGGCGGAAACAGCGCATTATATGTAAACTCAGCTTTTGCGCCGTATTCTTCAGCCGTTTTATAAGCGTAATGCTCAAGATACTTTCTGAGTTTGAGACGAGTTTGTTCATCGAACGAACGTGCCGTTCCGGTAATCTCCGCCGTGTCGGGAATGATATTGTTAAGCGTTCCGGAATTTACGGTACAAACGGTTGTAACACAAGGTGTATCGGGGAAATAAGTTTCTTTAATTTTGTTGTAGCGCAATATTATTCTGCTTGCAACCGTTATCGGATTTATGCATTTTTCGGGATTTGCGCCGTGTCCCCCCCTCCCTTTTATAACGACTTTGTAATCGTCCGGCGAGGCAGTAATTCCACCGTCACGATATGACACTGTACCTACATTTTCAAGCGGGTCGGCATGAATTGCAAACGCAGCGGTAACTCCGTCCATGCAGCCGTCCTTAATCATAAATTCCGCACCGCCTGTACCTTCTTCGGCAGGCTGAAACAGAACTCTTACAGTGCCTTGCAGCTTATCCTTGTTGTCAAAAAGCGCTTTTGCGGCATATAATAAACACGTTGTGTGAAAATCATGACCGCAGGCGTGCATTACACCGTCATTTTCGGACGCATATTCAACTCCGCTTTCTTCTTTAATCGGGAGTGCGTCGATGTCGGCACGCAGAAGTATTTTTTTGTCTGATTCTTTGCCAACAATGTCCGCATATACACCCGTTTTTGTGCATGATACAGGTGTTAAACCGAACTCTGTCAGCTTTTTTTTAATATAATCGGATGTTTTAACCTCGTTCCACTGCGTTTCAGGTATCGAATGGAGATAGCGGAACGACTTTGATAAATCCGAACTTGTAAACTGAAAAATCATTTATTTATCCTTTTATTTATATATTTTGCGGCTTGTAAGCAGAAAGATTTTTCGCCGTGCAAGCCATGAGCGCACTTATTCACACATATTTTTCAAATCGTCTTCGGAGATAATTTCTATTCCGAGTGCGGTTGCCTTTGTAAGCTTACTTCCCGCCTCGCTTCCGGCAAGAACATATGACGTTTTTTTCGATACAGAGCCTGAAACCTTTCCGCCGAACGACTCAATTAATGCGCTCGCCTCCGAGCGTGTCATTGACGGAAGAGTACCGGTGAGTACGAATGTTTTGCCCTCAAATCTGTTATCAGAAATTTCCTCCTCATCATCTATACAGCTCACTCCGCCACGCTTTAGCTTGTTGACAAATTCGATATTTTCCTCAGCAGAGAAAAATTCCGTAACGGTTCTTGCCATAATCTCGCCGATGTCGTTAATCTCAATCATTTCCTCGTATTCGGCTTTGGCAAAATTATCAATTGTCTTATATTTTTTAGCAAGCAGTTTTGCCGCCTTTTCTCCCACGTGACGTATTCCCAAACCGCAAATAAGTCTGTAAAGCGGATTGTGTCTGGAATTATCTATCGCAAGAAGCAGATTATCAGCCGACTTGTCACCCATTTTGTCAAGTGATGAAATATCGGACTTTGAAAGGTAGTAAATATCGGCAGCGTCGGAAATCAGACCCTTTGAAACCATTTGTCCAATGAGTGCAGGACCTAAGCCGTCAATATTCATTGCAGGCTTTGACGAAAAATGAATTATATTTCTCATTTTCTGTGCCGGGCATGAAATACCGATACATCTGTATGCAGCCTCGCCTTCCTCACGAACAACGGGCGCACCGCACGAGGGGCAAACGGACGGCATACTGAAAACACGCTCCGTCCCGCATCTTTTTTCCTTGTTGACGCTTACGACAGCCGGAATAATATCCCCTGCCTTTTCTATAACAACGGTATCGCCTATTCTGACGTCCTTTTCTCTTATATAGTCTATATTGTGGAGCGTTGCTTTTGAAACGTTTGTTCCGGCAATATGAACGCTGTCCAAAATTGCAAGAGGAGTTAAAACTCCCGTTCTACCCACGTTTATGCGAATATCACGAACGATTGTTTCCTTTTGCTCCGCCGGAAATTTATAAGCAATTGCCCATTTCGGAAATTTTGAGGTACTGCCGAGCACTGCACGGTCGGAAAGAGAATTAACCTTTATAACGGCGCCGTCAATGTCAAAATCAAGATTTTCACGTTCTTCACCTATTTCAAGAACTCGCTCGTATGCCTGCGTAATTGAGGTGTAGGATTTATTGTGACGGATTGTTTTAAAGCCGAGTCTGTCTAAAATGTCAAGCCCCTCACTGTGACTTTTTATTTCGATACCGTCTGCCTGCTGAATATTAAACACAAAAATATCGAGCTTTCTCTCCGCCGCAATTTTGGAATCGAGCTGTCTTAACGACCCTGCCGCCGCATTTCTCGGGTTTGCAAAGAGCGGTAAATCCTGTTCTTCACGCATTTGGTTAAGCTTTAAGAAATTCTTTTTCGGCAAATATACCTCACCACGCACCTCAAGAAAAGGTATTTTTTCCTTTAACACCATAGGGATTGAATGGATTGTTTTTAAATTTTCAGTCACGTCCTCGCCGACTGTGCCGTTTCCTCGTGTTGAACCTCGTGTAAATTCGCCGTTTACATATTCGAGCGATACGGAAAGACCGTCAATTTTTTGCTCAACAACGTATTCCGGATTTGCGATCACATCACGCACACGCTTGTCAAAATCGTAAACTTCACCGTCGCTGAATGCGTCTTGAAGACTTTCCATCGGAACGGTATGCACAACCTCCGCAAAACCGTCAAGCACCGCTCCGCCGACACGTGCAGTCGGTGAATTAGGCTTTTTCAGATTAGGGTACTCCCGCTCCAAATCCTCAAGCTCACGCATTGCCCTGTCGTACTCAAAGTCACTTATTTCGGGTGAGTCCTCGGTATAGTATTTGTAGCTGTGATAATTCAAAAAATCGGTAAGCTCGATTACTCTTTTTTTAGGCTCTGTCATTTCTTTCCCTTTCCTGTTATGCTTGTCGCCGCGGACAATCCGTAATATTCCGGAACATCTCCTACAATTACTGTATCCGCAACAAGCACGCTGTTATGTATTTTTTCCGTTTTCTTTCGGAATGCGGATGTGATATTTACGGTTATATATGTATCGAGATAAATGGTATGTCTTGTCTGGTTTATACCTGCCGATGAGAAGCTGTCACGAAAATTAAGGCTTACAAGGCTTGTAGGTTTGATTTTAAGCTTGGCGCACGGACCGATTGAGGAAAGTATTAAATTATCACCGAACGAAAGCAGCGGAACTTTTATAAAATCAGCGTCCGAGTGCTTTATATAATCGTCAATTTTCAGTGCAATTTCACTTTTTAACCGGCTGATTTTCATACCGTCCGCAACAACGGCTTTAACATCTCCTGTGTTACCTGATGATATTTTCACCAAATCCGAACAGTTTATACAGTCAAGAGCATACTCTACCGCCTTGTTTGCAGCATAAAACGAATGTTCTTCAACCGCCGCACAAAACGGATTTTGAAGCCGAACGAGCAAAAATCCGAATACAATACCAAAGCAAACCGCCGCCGCAAAAGTATGTTTTCTTCTCCTTAACATACGCATAATACTTCACCCCTTTATGATTTAATTTATGCAAAAGGGGTGAAGTAGGTGAAATTATATTCTCTTTTCTTTAATTTCTTCCGTAAGCTTTTCGATAAGCTCGTCTATTGTCATTGTTCCGATATCGCCGTCCTTGCGTGACCTTACGGCAACAACGCCGTTTTCTATATCCTTGTCACCGGCAAGAATCATATACGGAACTTTTTCAAGCTGTGCTTCTCTTATTTTGTAACCGATTTTTTCCGAACGGTCGTCAATTTCAAGTCTTATAATGCCTGCGTCCTCAAGCTTTTTCTTGATTTCGTTGATATAAGGCAAATGACGGTCGGCAATAGGCAAAAGCTTAACCTGAACAGGCGCAAGCCAAAGCGGAAAAGCACCTGCGTATTTTTCGATAAGCAAAGCAAGCGTTCTTTCGTAACAGCCGAGTGATGTTCTGTGAATGATATACGGATTTTTCTTCTTTCCGTCCTTGTCAACGTATTCCATACCGAACTTTTCCGCAAGCATTTGGTCGATTTGGATTGTGATAAGCGTATCCTCTTTTCCGTGAACATTTTTAATCTGAATATCAAGCTTCGGACCGTAGAATGCAGCTTCACCGATACCGATTTTATACGGAATTTCGAGATGGTTAAGTATTCTCTCCATCATTGACTGTGCCTCGTCCCACTGTTCTTCTGTTCCTATATACTTGTCACGGTCGTTAGGATCCCACTTCGAAAATCTGTATGATACGTCCTCATAAAGACCGAGAGTTTTAAGCATATAAATCGCAAGCTCAAGACAGCCCTTAAACTCGTCCTCAAGCTGTTCGGGAGTACACATAAGATGTCCCTCCGAAATTGTAAACTGTCTTACTCTTATAAGGCCGTGCATTTCGCCCGACGCCTCGTTTCTGAAAAGTGTAGACGTTTCGTTAAGACGCATCGGCAAATCTCTGTAAGAGCGGCCTCTGTTTAGAAATGCCTGGTATTGGAACGGGCAAGTCATAGGTCTGAGCGCAAATACTTCATCGTCCTTTTCCTCGTCGCCGAGTACGAACATACCCTCTTTATAGTGATCCCAATGTCCCGAAAGCTTGTAAAGGTCGCTCTTTGCCATAAGCGGAGTTTTTGTAAGCTGCCAGCCGCGTTTTTGCTCCTCGTCCTCAACAAATCTTTGAAGAAGCTGAATAATTCTTGCACCCTTCGGAAGCATAATGGGAAGACCCTGACCGATTATATCGCACGTTGTAAACAGTTCAAGCTCACGGCCGAGTTTGTTATGATCTCTCTTTTTAGCATCCTCAAGCTTTTGTAAATGCTCCTCAAGGTCGGTTTTATTGAAAAATGCCGTTCCGTAAATTCTTTGCAGCATTTTGTTCTTCTCGTTTCCGCGCCAATATGCACCTGTTGCCGACAAAAGCTTATATGACTTTACTTTGCTTGTATAGTTTACGTGCGGACCGGCGCAAAGATCGGTAAATTCGCCCTGCTTGTAAAATGATATAACCTCACCCTCCGGTAAATCACGGATAAGCTCACACTTGTACGGCTCATTTTTCATAAGCTCAAGCGCCTCATCTCTGGGAAGCTCAAAGCGTTCGATTTTCAGGTTTTCCTTAGCGATTTTCTTCATTTCCTTTTCAATCGCTTCAAGGTCCTCCGGGGTAAATGTGTGTTCTGTGTCAAAATCGTAATAAAATCCGTTATCAATAGCCGGACCTATTGCAAGCTTTACATCGGGGTAAAGTCTTTTTACAGCTTGTGCCATCACGTGTGAAGCACTGTGGCGCAGCGTTTGCAGTTCGTTCATTTCGTTAATTTCACTCATTTTTCAAAACCCTTTCTTTTATATAAGTGTTCGCCGCAAGCAATCCCAAAAAATACAAAAAGCACCTCCCGAGAATGTTTGCAATGCAAAATATCTCAGGGGTGCAAAATACACGGTTCCACCCTGATTACGAAATAAATCGTCACTTAATTAAACCTTTAACGCAAGTTATGCGGCGAGGCATACTGTTAATTTCAGCCTGCGGCTCCAAAGTGGTATTCATCGGAAAAATCCGTAAACGGCTCACAGCCACGACCGTTTTTCTCTCTTACTTCATATAACCGACTACTGTCTTTTTCTCAGCCTTTATTATAATATATCAGATTTATTTTCGTTTGTCAAGCGTTTTTTATAAAAATTAATAATTTTGTAATGTTTAGCTTTATTTTTTTATTTGCAAAGATTGATTATTGTATTATTGTTTACTTATATTCTATTATCGGCAAAGATTGATTATTGCATTATGTGTGATTTTTATCGCTGTTAATTGT
>CAKSPW010000081.1 GCA_934486495.1 uncultured Clostridia bacterium | reverse complement strand
ATCCAACTGAGCTACAGGCGCATATGGAGCGGGTGATGGGAATCGAACCCACGCGGCCAGCTTGGAAGGCTGGAATTCTACCATTGAACTACACCCGCATATTCGCTTGATTTAAGCCGCTGTATCAAATCAGCTGACTTAATCATTATACCAAACACTCAGCATAAAGTCAAGACTTTTTTGTCTTTTTTTTCTCTTTTGTTTAAAATCATGATTTTTGACGTTTATTATTCCTTCTTGTTTTGCGTTTTGTATATAAAAACCTCGAATTATGCTGTTTTGTCATTGACAAAATATTTTGCCATATTGAAAGTTTACCCACAAAAACCACATTATAAGCCTTATAATGACAGGCAAGTTTTCGTATAAATCACCCATTGACGCCGCACTTCTTAACAAAAAAAGTCGGCAAAACGGTTGAGGTTATGACAACTGACGAAATTGCAGCATTCAAACTTCTTAAAACAGAAAGATAATTTCAAAAGAACTCAGTGTTTTTGAAAAAAGACAATAAATAACAGGAAATCCGTTTTAAGTACCCCAAACGAATTCAAGGACCGGATGCCGATTTGGCATTCAGCCCTTATTTACTCAAAAGATGTTCAGTAAAATATTGATACATATTGAATTTTCGGTTGCAAAAATATCTGCCATCACTGCATTTTTATCGGAAGAAAATCATGCACCCTCTCGAATAAAAGACCGACAAAAAACCATACCGGCGCATAGTCGAGCCGAATAAGACCGAGAACATTAAATGTCCCGTCATATATCCACGGGTGCACGCCGAAAATCGACAGTAAAAATCCGCTTAAGAATTCGCACACAAATATAAGATACATCCAGATAAGACCTCTTTCATACCACCTCTTATCCCTTATCCGTTCATGTATTTTCTCGAATAAAACACCTGCCGCCGAATAAATAAAAAACATCCAAAGCGATGTGTGCCCCACCATGTCCAAATCTCCACCCGCAAACGACCATAACCCCGTCCAGATTACTTCCAAGTTCCAGCCTAAAAGACCGTAAATAATAAAATGAAATATCATAATGATTATATTTTGCACCGAAAGTAAAAAAATATTTATTGATTTAATAAAGATAAACTTGTTTTTTTAAATACATTCTCTCAATTTTTATAAAGCCGGACAATTTTTTATGCCGTGCAGGTGCGATTTTTGATTTTATAAATTACAGTTCTTACGATGGGCAACTCCATCTCTCAATTTATCACAACATATTTAATACATTTGGGAAAAATTCAACTGTTTTTTACAAAATTATATTTTCCTATTGACGAAGCCGAGGATACGTGGTAAAATTAATGTATAAAATTAGAATGGGGTAGTGTTTTTAATGGATAACAATTTACTTTTTACAAGCAATGAAAAACCGCTTGACAATATTCTTTCCGGCGGCGGTTTGACGGCAATTTTACGAAAAATATGCGTAGTCGGCGACAGCCTTTCCTCGGGCGAATTTGAATCAAGAGACGAGAACGGAAATCCAGGTTACCACGATATGTACGAGTATTCATGGGGACAGTATATAGCGAGAATGTGCGGAAGCGAGGTATACAACTTCTCACGCGGCGGAATGACTGCCAAAGTGTACTTGGACACCTTTGCCGACAGCATGGGCTTATGGGACACGAGGAAAGCACCGCAGGCATACATTATTGCATTAGGTGTAAACGATATGGCTCATTTGGACGATTTATACGGCGGAGAAATCGGCACGGCTGACGATATTTGTCTTGACGATTACACAAAAAACAAAAAGTCGTTTGCCGGCTGTTACGGTGCAATAGTTCAAAGATACAAGAACATTCAGCCGAACGCAAAGTTTTTCTTTGTCACCATGCCGAAATCATATGATGAAACGGAATCAACCGCCTGCAAATACGACAAGCACCGTGAGCTTTTGGAAAGCCTTGCAAAAAAATTCTCAAACTCATACGTGATAGACTTAAGAAAATATGAACATATTCACGACGAAGAATACAAGAAAAACTTCTATCTTTACAACCACTTAAATCCTGCCGGATACTATATGTCGGCAAAAACAATTTCGTCGTATATAGACTATATAATACGTCACGATATGAACGCATTTAAAGAGATAGGATTTGTATCGCACAACTAAATTTAACGAGGAATAATAAATGATTGAAATTAAGAACGTATCCTACTGCTATCAGAAAGAAGAAGCAGATGGGAGCCTTAAGGAAACACTTGTACTTGACAATTTATCACTTAATATCAAAGAGGGTGAATTTGTGGCTATTCTCGGTCATAACGGCTCGGGAAAGTCAACCCTTGCAAAGCATATGAACGCTATCATCCTCCCCGACAGCGGTGACTGCATAATTGACGGAGAAAACACGCGCGACGAAAAGAATTTGCTTTCAATACGCTCGCACGTCGGCATGGTATTTCAAAATCCCGACAACCAAATAGTAGCGGCGGTTGTTGAGGACGATGTCGCATTTGCACCCGAAAATCTTGGTGTGCCGTCGGCAGAAATAAGAAAACGGGTTGATGAATGTCTTAAAACTGTCGGTATGTACGATTACAGACGTGCGGAGCCGGCAAGACTCTCAGGCGGACAAAAGCAGAGAGTTGCAATAGCGTCAGTGCTTGCGATGGAGCCTAAATATCTTGTTTTGGATGAGCCTACCGCCATGCTTGACCCTCAGGGGCGCAGCGAGGTTATGGGAACGATAAAAAAGGTCAACCGCGAAAACGGCGTTACCGTTGTGCTTATTACACACTTTATGGAAGAAGCCGCAGACGCGGACAGAGTAATTGTAATGGACGACGGAAACATAATCTTCGACGACACGCCGTTTGAAGTTTTTAAAAATGTCGAGGAGCTTAAAAAAATAGGTCTTGATGTTCCGCAGGCGACCGAGCTTGCGTATATGCTCAGAAAAGACGGCTTTGAAGTCGGTCACGTTCTGACTCCCGATGAATGTGTTCGTGAAATATCACGTGTTTTGAAAGGAGTCGGTACAAATGATTGAAATTAAAAATCTGAATTATATATATTCTGCCGGTATGTCAAATCAGCGTCAGGCATTGTTTGATATAAATCTTGAAATTCCGACAGGCGATCTCGTGGCAATTATCGGTCATACAGGCTCGGGAAAATCAACGCTTATTCAGCATTTGAATGCACTTATTACACCCACATCGGGAAGCGTTTTGATAGATGATGTTGATATTTTCGACAAAAAAACAAAGAAAACAGAAATACGAAAAAAAGTAGGTCTTGTTTTTCAGTATCCCGAATATCAGCTTTTTGAGGAAACGGTTTATTCCGATATTGCATTCGGTCCGAAAAATCTCGGTCTTGACAAGGACGAAATTGACAGACGTGTTAAATCAGCCTGCGCAATAGTAGGTCTTAAGGAAAAGTATATGCAAAATTCACCGTTTGAGCTGTCGGGCGGTCAAAAAAGGCGTGTTGCCATTGCCGGAATTATTGCAATGGAGCCTAATGTTCTTGTGCTTGACGAGCCTGTTGCGGGACTCGACCCTCACGGCAGAGACGGAATTTTATCAATGATAGAAAACCTGCATGAAAAGCGGCCTGAAATGACGATAATATTCGTTTCACACTCAATGGAGGACGTTGCAAAAATCGCAAAGCATGTAATAGTTATGAATCACGGCAAGGTTGCGATGACCGGCAGCGTTGCAGAGATTTTCTCGCACGGCGATGAGCTTAAGGCGATGGGGCTTTCCGTTCCGCAGATAACGCAGATAACGGATAAACTCAGAAGCTTGGGTTTTGACCTCCCCAAAGAAATATATACTTTAAAATACGGTGAAGCAGCGATTGCCGCACTTCTCGGGAAGGGCGGTGTCAAAAATGCTTAACAACGTTATAATAGGTCAGTACGTTGAGGGGAACTCCTTCATTCATCACATGGACGCAAAGGCAAAAATAATCATATCGTTTTTGTATATGATAATGCTTTTCGCCATTAAAACAGTTCCGTCATATCTTGTTGTAAGCGTATTTACCCTGCTGACGGTTTTCGTATGCTCCGTTCCGCTTAAGCTTATAATAAAAGGACTTAAGCCGATGATTCTGATTTTGGTTTTCACCGCTGTTTTAAATCTACTTATGACACGCGGCGAACCGCTTGTATCGTTCAGACTGTTCGGAAATCATACAATGACAATTACAAAAGAAGGCGTAAGAACGGCTATACTTATGGTTATAAGACTTACTTATTTGCTCGTATTTACGTCTGTTCTCACACTGACGACAACTCCGCTGAAGCTAACGGACGGCATTGAAAGGCTTTTAAAGCCGCTAAAGAAAATAAAGGTTCCGTCACATGAGATTGCGATGATGATGACAATTGCGCTCAGATTTATCCCTACCCTTGCTGACGAAACAGATAAGATAATAAAGGCGCAAAAAGCGCGCGGCGCTGACTTTGAAACGGGCGGCGTTTTAAAGCGTGCAAAAGCTATGATACCCATTCTTGTTCCGCTTTTTGTGAGCGCATTCAGACGTGCCGATGAGCTTGCGTGCGCAATGGAGGCGAGATGCTATCACGGCGGTGAGGGCAGAACGAAAATGACAGAGAGCCATATGGGAAAACGTGATTGCATTGCTTTTTGCATTTTTATCGTGACTGCGGTAATAATAACACTGACGGAAATTTTATTCAGATAACACAGCGAAAGGAATTATTTTATGAGAAGAACTAAAATTGTATGCACAATGGGCCCTGCTTGCAGAAGCGAAGAAATGATTGAAAAAATGATTAAATGCGGAATGAATGTCGCAAGACTAAACTTTTCACACGGCGATCATAAATATCATTCCGAAACAATTAAAATGCTCAAAAAAGTAAGAAAACGTATGGGCGCACCGCTTGCAATACTTCTTGATACAAAAGGTCCCGAAATAAGAATCAAAACTTTTGAAAACGGAAAAATTCATTTAAAGGACGGCGACAGCTTTACTCTCACCTCCGACGATATTTTGGGAAGCGAGCGACGTGTTTCCGTCACATATGACAAGCTTTCAAAACAAATAAAGCCAAACGACATTATTCTTATCGACGACGGCAGAATAGTGTTAAAGGCAGAAAAAACAGACGATAAAAACATATATTGCATCGTTGTTACGGGCGGTGAGCTTTCGGACAGAAAAGGAATAAACATTCCGGATGTACATCTTGATTTTCCGTATCTGAGCGAACAGGACAAGGCGGATATAATGTTCGGAATAGAACACAACGTTGATTTTCTTGCGGCATCGTTTGTAAGGTGCAAGGAGGATATTGTTGAGCTTAAAAAGTTTGTCGATTACAACGGCGGACACGATATCAGAATAATTTCCAAAATAGAAAACAGCGAGGGAATCGAAAACTTCGACGATATTCTCGCAGAATCCGACGGAATAATGGTAGCGCGCGGAGATATGGGAGTTGAGGTTGAATTTGAAAGACTGCCCGGACTTCAGAAGCGTTTTATAAAAAAATGTTACAGAGCCGGAAAAATGGTTATCACGGCAACTCAAATGCTCGAGTCGATGATTACAAACCACAACCCGACACGTGCCGAAATAACGGACGTTGCAAATGCTGTATTTGACGGTACATCAGCCGTAATGCTCTCGGGTGAAACGGCGGTCGGTGCAAATCCCCTGCTTACAATTTCCGTTATGGCAAAGGTTGTGTCGCAGGCGGAAAATGACGCTTTTGACTTAGATGTATACCGAAATTTCAAATACGAAATGGACGCATCGGATATTACAAACGCCGTATGTGACGCTGTATGTACAACAGCAAAGGATATAAAAGCAACAGCCGTTATTGCTCTTACAAAGCTCGGTCAGACAGCACGCAGAATGTCAAAATTCAGACCGTATCAGCCGATTGTTGCAGCTACTCCTGTTGAGAAAACTTTTCATCAGCTGTCGCTTTCGTGGGGCGTTTATCCCGTTATTGCAAAGTATCAAAGCACTACCGATGAGCTTTTTAAACACGCCATTGATTGTGCAAAACAGCTCGATATTGTATCTCCCGGCGATAAGGTTGTAATTTCCGCCGGTGTTCCGCTCGATATTTCCGGCAACACAAATATACTTAAAGTTGAAGTCGTAAAAGACAGAATGGGTTAAGAATTTAAGGGGGGTATTACGATGTACACGATTGAAGCATTTATCAGCGCACTTGCCGCATACGTTACACGCTTCGGAACAAAGCTTATTGCAGCTGCTGTTATACTCGTTGTCGGCATAAAGCTTTCAAAATGGATTGCATCGCTGATTAACAAGTCAAAATCGCTTGACAAGCTTGACGGCGGAGTTAAAAAGTTTGCGTCAAGGGCGGCAAAAATCGCACTTTACGTGATTACGATTATTACCGCAGCAGGCGTTCTCGGTATTCCGTCCGCATCGTTTATTGCCGTTCTCGGCTCTGCCGGTGTTGCAATCGGTCTTGCGCTTCAAGGCTCGCTGAGCAACATTGCCTCTGGAATACTTATTCTTGTCAACAAGCCGTTCCGTGTCGGTGATTTTATAGAAGCCGGCAATGTGAGCGGTACGGTAAAGGAAATCGGATTTTTCTCAACCACAATCGTAACGGCTGATAACAAGGTTATTTCCTACCCCAACAGTTCAATATCATCATCATGCATAACAAATTATTCAGCTATGGAAACAAGGAGAGTTGATTTGACATTTTCGGTCGGATATGACAGCGATACGGAAAAGGTTAAGGAAATCCTTTTAAAGACGGCTTATGACAATCCGCTCGTTATTTCGGAGCCTGCCCCGCCTTTTGCCGCAATGAGCGCACAAGGTGACAGCGCACTTTGCTTTGTTCTTCGCACATGGTGCAAAAGCGCTGATTATTGGACTGTTTATTTCAGCCTGAATGAAAAGGTTAAAGCGGCATTTGACGAAAATAAAATTGAAATTCCGTACAATAAGCTTGACGTTAATATATGTAAAAGCTGAATTTGTTTTATTGATTAAATTAAAAAGGGAAGTGTTTGTGCTGTACATCACTTCCCTGTTTTTTATAATACTTTACTTAAAAATGACTGTGTTCTCGGATTTTTCGGATTTTCAAATATTTCCTCGGGTGTTCCCTGCTCCATGATCACACCGTCATCTATAAACAGAACTCTGTCACCAACCTCACGGGCAAATCCCATTTCGTGAGTAACGACAGCCATTGTCATTCCGCTTTTTGCAAGGTCCTTCATAACCTCCAAAACCTCGCCTACCATTTCCGGGTCAAGCGCGCTTGTAGGTTCATCAAACAGCATAACATCCGGCTCCATGCACAATGCTCTTACTATCGCAATTCTCTGCTTTTGACCGCCCGAAAGCTGTGACGGATAAGAATCCGCCCTATCCTCAAGTCCGACACGCTTTAAAAGCTCCATAGCACGGGCTTCCGCGTCGGCTTTTGAAAGCTTTAACAGCTTCATCGGTGCAATAGTCATATTTTTAAGGATTGTCATATGCGGAAAAAGATTAAAATGCTGAAAAACCATTCCCATCTTTCTGCGGTGCAAATCAATATTTGTATTCTTATCGAGAAGATTATCACCGTCAAAGAATATTTCGCCGCCGGTCGGCATTTCAAGCAAATTAAGACATCTTAAAAACGTTGATTTTCCGCTGCCCGACGGTCCTATTATAACGACAACCTCGCCTTTTTTTACTTTCAGGTCAATCCCCTTTAAAACATCGGTATTACCAAAGCTTTTTTTTAGTTGTTTCGTTTCTATAATAACGTTATCTTTCACTGCTTCTGAGTCTCCTTTCAAGCTTGCCTACAAGCCATGTAAAGAACATTACCATGACAAGATAAATGACCGCTACCGCGATAAGCGGCATAAAAGCGGAATATGTGCTCGCCCTTATAATATTTCCCGCCATTGTAAGATCACGTATTGTAACATAGCCTGCAACGGACGTTTCCTTCAAAAGCACGATAAACTCATTTGCAAGAGCAGGAAGAATATTCTTAAATGCCTGCGGAATAATAATATACCACATTGTGCTTGCATAGTTAAATCCAAGACTTCTGCCCGCCTCAAACTGTCCGCTGTCAATTGATTGGATACCCGAGCGCACAATTTCCGCAACGTATGCACCGGAATTTATTCCGAACGCAAGAACGGCAACAAGCACGCTGTTTCTCGATGTGGCAAAAATTATATAGTACATAATCATAAGCTGTACAACAACAGGCGTACCTCTTATAACGGTAAGATATATCTTGCATACAGCATTGAAAAAGGAAAGTAAAAACTTCTTAAAACCCTTTTTCATATCACCTGCGGTTTTATCATAGCTCGAACGAACAACGGCAACGATAACACCGAGTGCGATACCGATAAATACCGCAAAAAATGTTATAATAAGCGTATTGCTAAGACCGTTCGTAATAAATTTCCAACGGTCTTCCTTTATAAAATTAAGTACAAAATCAGCTTTAAGATTTGACATCCATGCGGACATACTCTCTGATAATGAAGCCATTTTTTTCTCTCCTTCAACCGATTAAACAATAACGTTTTGCTTTTGCAATCCAAATCAGTGCTAAAGAGGTTGCCGCGCTGATGCAGCAACCCCTCGAATTTCAAAACAATTATTTGTTGCTAGCGGCAACATATGCCTTAGCAGGCTCGTTGTCGATGATTACGCAGTCAATTTTACCTGTCTTAAGCGCCTGAACAGCTTCGTTACCGGAAGCATACTTCATAACTCTGTCAGCACCGAAATCGCCCTCTGCATAGCTATCTCCGGTTGTACCCTTCTGAGTTCCGATAAGGTATTTAGCACCGTCAGCCGACAAATCGTCAACAGACTTGATTTTGCTGCCCTCAGGTACGATTACAACCTGTATACCCTTAGCATAGGTGTCTGAGAAATTAACGTTTTTGAGTCTGTCCTCGTTCACCGTCATTCCAGCCATACCCATGTCTGACTTACCTGTCTGAACAGCTGTTATTATAGCGTCAAAATCCATATCGTCAATAACAAGCTTCTTATC
>CAKSPW010000080.1 GCA_934486495.1 uncultured Clostridia bacterium | reverse complement strand
AAAGCAAAGGCTTGGATATTATAAACATATTTGAATTTAATTAAGTGTGCATATTAACGAAAAGAGCCGGGTTATATTGATTTTTTGGAAAAAATATGGTATTATATATGTAATATTTAAAAGCGTTGGGAGAAATGTATGTTGTCATAGCTGACAGTTTAATATGGAGGGCGCAAGCATGATTGAACCCGTTTTGTTGCGGCAAAAGGATATATAACACGGCAAATGTCTGATAATATCCTTTTGCCTTTTTAATTTTATAAGTGTAAACAAAAAGGAGCTGAGTTGCGGTGCAGTTTAAACGAGTACTTTTAGCGGTTGTTATGCTCATGTTGTTTTCGGTTACGGTATATGCAAGCGAGACGCATGATAATAGTTATAAGGTTGAGGTGGATAGTGGTCAGGTATCAATTAAAGAGGATAACTTATTTTCCGAAATAGATAATTCGGAGTTAGAGGTAAATGTTATCAGACAACTGGACGATACAAACAGCACAATCTTCACGGGAAAACTCAAAGATTATGATAACGGAAAATGGATCGGTATTGATTTCTCGGAAATACAGTTTTTAGTTATAGTTGAGTGGGAGTCAACAGATAACGAATTGATATACATAATCCCTATAAAAAATACCGGAATATTAAGAACAGATGATAATAAAAAAAGCGAAAGCGACGGTTTAAAGCAAAATACTCCGGTACGAAGTCAGACAGATATTTCGAATGTAACATATGATGTTAAATACACTGTATCCAACGATGCTATGTACATTTTGTATACTGTGGATAATGCAGCAGAGAACAACCAAACAGTTAATATGATTGCCGCTTTATACAAACGAGGGGTTCTGCAAAGAGTAATAACAACACCTCTTACAATAAATGCAGATGAAAAAAACAATGGCAGCATAAAAATGATTTTGCCTGAAACGGATAAGGAAGAATGCAGCGTAAAGATGATGGTTTGGGAAAGTATGGGAACGCTTAGACCTATCGGCAGCGTGAAGACGGTAAAGGATATTGAACCTTATCTGAGAGAAAAAACTATTGTAGTTTCAGCAGATGCTGAAGATGAATTTAATTTATATATGAATTCCGATAACGTAATAGGGAAAAACAATGGCGCGGATCATATAATAAAGTTTAATCCACAAAAGTTTGAAGTTATTGACTTGTGCGGGCTTACTTACGAAAAAGAACTTGCATCCGGGGAAATAGAGGGTAGGGGAATTACGATTCAAAGTATTGATGCTCAAAACGGCAAAATAATATTTAATTTTGACTTGCCTGAAGGCAGAAACACCGGAATTAATAATATTGTGAAATTCATAGCGCTATCCGATGTGTCTGATGAAGAAATAATATATCAAATTCAATAAAAACGGAGGGAATCAAAATGAAGAAAAAAATAATATCAATTATAGGAATTGTAACGGTAATCTTGGGAATAACAGCGGTTTCGGCTTCTGCTAAGGTACTTTATCCCAAATCAGTGAATGAAGAGGTAGAAATGGGAAGAAGCGTCGAAGACGCATGCGGAGCACTGTCAATATTGGTATTGGGCGGAGAAAATGTACCTGCGCTTATTTATCAAAAGCATGAAGAACTCGGGAGCTGGGAAAAGACAGCAGAATATTACGGCGTGGATTTAGCCCGTTTTAAAGCCAACATCAGACACTATAAAAAAGAAATACCCGATGATGTATATAATGAAATGAAAAAATCCGGTATGACAGATGATGAATGCTATGATTTTGCAAGACTCTCTGGTAATGCTCAGATGGATATTGCAGTAACATGGGAAGCTAAAAAGAACGGTAAAACAATAAATGATTTGATTAAAGAAGAAACAGAACGGGAAAATGAAAAATTAAAGATAACGAATGACTATATTTTCGGAGATATTACAGCAACCGAATATACCGAAAAAATGAAATCAATTTCACCGGATATGGATATTAGCGATATATTGTCTTTTGCACGTGAAGAAAAACGAGGATGGATGGAATTTCGGAAAGCAACTTCGGGAATAACCGATGAGGAGCTTGAAGCAGCTGCGGCAGCGGGAATTACAGATTTCTTTGCGGCTTGCCGTATGAAAGATGCTGAGGCGATAACAAACAAGACATTTACAGAAATGCTTAAACAGGTTGAGAAAGATAAAGATGTTGACAAAGTAATCAGATCAAATATTTCAACAGAAAAAATAAATATGGAGATTGATAAGAATAAAGATTTGGCAGAATAGAGAGCGAGGAAAATAACTGATGAAAAAACATAGAATTATCATCTTTTCCGTGATTGTTTTTGTGATATTTTTCAGCGAAATGTCGGCATATGCAATGACGCAGCAGGAAGTTGATAAGTATAATAATCTTTACTATCCTCAATCAGTATATAACGGGGGCATCAATTCATCCGAAAACACAAATTCACAGGAAGCATATGTAGATCCGGCTACCGGCAGCACACATATAAGAGTTACTGATATTACATTGCCGGGTACGGGCGGCTTTGATTTGAATATTACAAGGACATATAATTCACAAAATTCTGCTCTTTTTGAGGCATATCTGAAAGAGACAAATATAGAGGAGCCTGTAACATATTATATGATTAAGGGCAGAAAGCGTATTTACGAATATTATACAAGCGGTACGTCTGATTTGACATCGTACAGCAATATTTGTTTAACGCCCGATTTTATGACTTATTTAAACAGTAAAAATGCAGTTTGGATGGTGAAAAATTCATCTGCCTACGAATATGAGTATCAAGAACAGCCTGCAAATTCAAAATTGTTCAGAACGGAAACAGAGGCACAGGAAGTTGTTGATTATCTTAATTCAATATCGTATGAAATACAGGCTTCTTTGCCGTATGAGAATACTATTTATTATAATATTGATTACTATAGTTTTTCGGTAGTGGAAGTAAAAAAAACAGAAACAGTAACCCAATATACTGACGGCCTCCTTGATGATACGGCAAACGAAAGATATTCAAAGCTTGGCATTGGCTGGGAGTTTGATTTTCCGTATGTCGAAACACGTTATGGCTATGATGATACATATGAATATCTCCATTTTGGCAGTAAGGGAACTTATCTTATTGATCTTGGAAGTGACGGCGGCGAAAATCATCTTTCAGGCTATCCGCTCAATGATATAAAGCTGACATACGATACAAGTGTAACACATGATGGCATACGCAGTAAATATCTTGTTACCGAAAAGAATGGCACAAAACATTATTTCGGAAAAGACGGGCGGCTTTTATATCAGGAAGACAGATACGGAAACAGGATAAAATTTTACTGCGATACGGATGTCTACACAAATGTATGGGGACAAAATAAATCATATCCGTATATCATAAAAATTATTGATTCCGTCGGGAGAAATGTTGTTTTCACGCAAACAAGTGAAGCAAGTGGTGATATAACTTTGACAATGACTATTACCAATCCTGATAATTCAGAGGATGTGCGAGAGTTTAAATATTGTCTGGATAAATTAAGCAGTAAAGAAATCGGCATTATGGGAAATGCGGAGTGTCGCGACTTAGAGGGGGACGAATGGGTTTTAAAATATGTGTATGATCCTGAGGAAATAAGAACGAGGTATTATTATAATATTTTAAAAACAAAGTTTTCCTTTATGGACAGAAATGATGTTTTTTATTATGATTATTATGATGTGAGAAATTTATTAACAGGAAACTCAATTATAGATAATGATAATTTAGAAGAATTTAAAGGTATTCACAATGCATATGCGTTGGTAAACGGTGTTGAAAAAAAAGGATATAAATCGTACTATTTCAATTATTCGCGCTTTATTAAAAACTGTACTCCAAGCGGCTCTATGATGTTTGGAAAGGCGTATGAGTATTGCGAAGAGTCGATGAGCAGTTACGACAATTCAAGCTATGATATAAATAAAAAGAAATATAATTACGATTTTTACAATGTGGGTGAATATGACGGATATATCGGATATAGGCGCGATGATAAAATTGGTTCAAGCTATAATTATGCGGTAAAAGTCGAGGATAGAAATTTGACAGCGGGCAAAACCTCTTATGATATTTTTAAGTACTCATATATAGGCGCAAAACGTGAAAAAACCATATTACTTTCTCGGCTTACAGATGAAGGGAGTGAACATAAGGTCATAACTGATTATGGCTATGATAACACTACTAAGCTCATAACCTCTGTTAATCAAAAGAATTATTCTGTGACTAACTCTTCCGATTATATGACTACTTCAAAAACGTATACATATGATTCGGGTAATTATGCAGATGTATTGACTGAAACGCCGAACGGCGCAGCGGATAGAGCAGCTTCATATACTTATGACGCAAATTATCATTTTCCGTTAAGCCGAACATATAAGCAATCGGCAAACAAGGAAATAAAACTTGAATATGTTCCTACATCAAACGGCAAAAGTATTGAATATGTTAATCTATATGAGAATAATGTGTTGAAAAACAAAATTCAATATGCTCATGATTCCTATGGAAATATAATAAACCAAAAGGAATACGCAGATAATCTCGCTGATTACATTGAAACCGAATACGTATATCAAAGCGGTGCTAATCTTCTTTCAGAAACGAAGAAAAATATTGTCGACAATGATAATGCTTCGGAAAATATTACAGTATCAGCAACATATGACTATTGGGGAAATCCTATCACGCAGACAGACGGGAAAGGTAATACAACAAGTTATACTTATGACAAGATAAACAGAGTTATGAGAATAACAAATCCTAATGGCAGTACAAAAAGCTATATTTACGAACCTTGTTATACAATAGAAACCGATGAATTAAATAATCGCTCGCGGATATATTATACAAATGCAAGAGAAGTTGAGGAAATACGATATATTTCATTGGGCGTTGATTATAACACTCGATATTATGATGCGTTCGGAAATCTTGCGACCGAGGTTTTATATTCGGAGGAAACTGACGAGAACGGCAAGCAAAAGCCGCACAGTATAACAAAATACGCATACGACACCATGCAGCGTCCGATTTCCAAAGAAGTATTTGATAAGGATAATACGCTGATTTATAAGGAAATATATTCCTATGAAGTTACAGCCGATTATCAAAAGAAAACAACTACAATTGTAGGGGACTCAAGCACGCCGTCTGTAGTTACAAGTGAATACACAGATAAATTCGGCAGCAAGATAAAAACTGAGAACGGGACAGATTATGAAACCTATACAAACGATTATCAAGGAAATATTTTGTCGGTAAAATCCGCAAGGGCAAACAGTGAAGATTGGACGGAAAGCGCAACGTCTTCCTTTGAGTATAACTATATGGATAAGGCTGTTAAAGAAACCGATGTTCTCGGAAACTCAACAAGAACCGAATATGATTCATTCGGCAGGAAAGTTAAGGAATATGACCAAAACGGTTATGCTTCGGAATATAAATATGATGCTCAAGGCAGGCTTGTCGAGCAAAAATCACCGATTGAGGACAAGAACGGAACGGTTTATTATGCTGTTAAAAAGATGTGGTATGATAAAAATGACAATCTTGTCAGGGAGTGTGTAAACACCAATGCAGCAGATGAGGCGGAGCAGTATAATGAGGTCGAATATACCTACGATAACCGCAACCGTCTTGTTATGACAAAATCATTTGACGGTGAAAAATATAGCTATGTGCAAAACTATTATGATAAAAAGGGTAATCTTTTAAGAGTATATACCGGTCTTTCAAGTCCGATTACGATTAACGGACTTGATGATGTAAGCGTTGGTGATGACAATGAATATGCTGTTACAAAATACACCTATGATGAGCTAAGCCGTGTAACCGAAACAGCAGATGCCCTCGGTCAGACTGAAACAAATGTATATGATAAGGCGACGGGACTTGTTATGTCATCGACAGACAGAAACGGTCAAGGCTTTGTTTACGGTTATGACGGTTTGAATAATCTCAAATCAAAGGCATTATCCAATGGTACAAATGCAGAAACAAAAACATATGGTATGACAGGGCAAATTACTTCTGCACAAAACAGCACTTCAACAATCAGCTATGCCTACAACGATAAAGGCTTGCCGGTAAGCGAAACCGATACAGCAGCGGGAACTGTTAAGTCTTTTACTTATGACTCAAACGGGAACCGTCTGACATTTACGCTTACATGGAACGGACAAGCCGAAATAAGTCAAAATTATGTTTATGATAAGCTGAACAGATTGACAAGTGTGAGCGAAAACGGCACTGTTATTGCGACATATTCGTATGACAATAAAAATAACAGAATACAAACGGTAAGCGGCGGTGAAACCACGAATTATACATATAACATCGCAAATCTGTTGACATCGCAGACAACGGGTGATAAGCTGAATGAGCAGTACACCTACTACTTGAACGGTAATCAAAAGACCAAAATAAGCAACGGCACATTGACAACTTATGAATATGACGGGATGAACAGGCTGTCAAAGGAGAATGATACTGAATATTCATTTGATGATTTCGGAAACCGTAAAAGCATGATAGCAGGCAACAGCACAACAAGTTATACTTATGACCTTAATAACCGTCTGACAAAGAGTATTGAAAAAACAGGCAGTGAAACAAAGACAACAACAATGTTTTATGACAAAAACGGTAATCAGATAAGCAAAGCGGTTATGACAAATAGGCCGTTTGACGAGAATGTAACAGGGGATTATACCGTTTCCCAAAATTCAAATGAAAATGTTGCGCTTTATGAATATAACTGCTATAATCAGCTTGTGGGTGTTGATACAAACGGTGTGATTTCAAACTATACATATGCACCTGACGGAATGAGAGCATCAAAAACAGTTGCAGGAAATACAACTGATTTTGTGTATGATAATGCGAATGTTACCCTTGAAATCACAGCTGACGGAGTTAATAAGTATTTTAGGGGACTTGAAATAATCAAGAACGGTGATAATATTTATTATTTCTATAACGGACAGGGCGATGTGTCAATTCTTGCGGATACTGCCGGAAATACAGTTGCAAGCTATATTTTCGACGCATACGGAAATCAATCGGAAGAAAATACCGTATATAACCCGTTTGGTTACAGAGGTGAGTATACCGACAGCGAAAGTGGATTGGTATACTTGAGAGCAAGAATGTATGATCCGGAAACAGGCAGATTTATTAATGAGGATCCTGCGAAAAATGGGCCGAATTGGTATACATATTGTAATGGCAATCCAATACTCTTTGTTGATCCTGAGGGGCTTGAGGCTCAATTGGATGAGTATATAAAACAAAATTATGCAGGTATAAAAAATATATCTTTAGTTATAAAAAGACCTGTGGCAAATTCAAGAGATGCTGCATCAATTGAAAATGGGAAATTAAATAATGGACATTCATTTATAAGATTAGATAATGGTGATGGATATATTCAATACATTGGATTTGCAGCAGCGAAAAAAAGTTTAGCAAGTATGATTTTGGGGTGGGATGTAGAAGGCAAATTTAATGATGACAGAAATGAAGATTGGAATGTGGCTAAAGTTTATACTCTGTCGGATGAGCAGTATTGTTTCATTAGTAATTATATTGCAGAAGTGAAAAAACAGAATCCTAAGTACAATATTGAGAGCTATAATTGCACAACTTTTGCGGTAAATACCGTAAAAGTTGGTGGGGCCGCAAGTGGAAATTATATGACCGTCAGACAGCATAGTTGGACATTGCCAAGCAATATGGAAGAACAACTTAAAAACTATAGTGCGTTGCCGAATTGGTTATCTCCTAATGTTGCAGCATGGACTGTAAAAAATACAATGGGAGGTTTCTTTGGCTATACACCGTCTGATGCCGCGCAAGATTTGAAACATGCTGAAGGTACTGTTTTGCTTAAATACGATGGGTCGATAAAAACAATAAATAATACATTTTATTTTGGGGCGGTGAGATAATGAAATTATTTAAAATAATATTGATGTGTATTGTTTGTGTTGCAATCATTTTCCCAACAGTTATCATTTATAAATTATCTACGATTGAAGTTCGAGATACCAAAGATTATTCTCAAATATATGTTCAAGATGTATTTGATTATGAAATGATGATAAATCCACCTGAAGAATATTCAGCATTGCTACAAATTGATAGTTTGATGCGTGAAAAGGTGGCAGCATATATGAAAGAAAATGATTTCAAACTATCATTGGGTAAACAGGAATTCATAAGAAACAATCCGACATTTGAAGAACTTATAGAGGATGGATTTAAATTTGAGAAAATGGAGGAATAGAGATATGAAGAAAATATTTTTCATAATATTATTTGCTTGGGTGACGATTAATGTCAATGTGTTTGCTTCTGAGTTAGAGTATACTGCATTGTATATCGGTAGCAATAAAGCATATGTTAACGATGTCGAAAAGCAAATAGATACAGAAAATGCAAATGTCAAAGTATTTGTTGAAAATGATCGGTCGTATGTTCCGGTCAGATTTATCAGTGAAAATTACGGTGGAAGTGTTGAATGGATACCGGAAACCCAAACAATCAATATTACTTTTTCGGATAGGGAAATATCGCTTACAATCGGAAATGCTGAAATTATAATTAATGGCGAAGCAAAAGAACTTGATGTTGCGCCAATTATCAGAAATGAGAGGACTTTTCTTCCGCTGCGTGCGTGCACAGAGGCAATAGGCAAAGAAGTGTTTTATTCGGACGGGCTTATTCTGATAAGCGATGTCAAGGATATTCTTGATCCTAACTGGGATAAAGATATTGTAGACTTGTTGATAGAACATTTTAAGTAAATCTATTGACGATTGAAGCTTGTGAGAATAGCTCGTGAGCGGGAAAACCATAATCGGTGAAAAATCACCGGATGTCCGCAAACTAAAAGTTAAAGAAAGGTAAGATATCAATATGAAAAAATACATATGTTTAATTGTAGCAACAATGGCAGCCTCATTGATGAGCTTTTCTCATGCATATGCATCAAATTGGACAAGTGTAGATAAAAGCAGCGTAAACAAAGT
>CAKSPW010000079.1 GCA_934486495.1 uncultured Clostridia bacterium | reverse complement strand
GCATTTGAGGCAAATTCAGACTTTTTGTCAGGCCTTGGATTTGTTGCGGAATGCTACGGAGAGAACACCGTCATAATTCGTGCAACGCCGCCCGATGTTGAAATGGGTGATGCGGAGGATTTGTTTTTGGAGCTTTTGGGAGAGCTTATTAATTCAAAAAAAGAAATAATCGGTGCGAAAATGCAGCGCCTTACATATACAATTGCCTGCAAAGCGGCGGTAAAGGCAAATCATTCGCTAACAAGGAGCGAAACGGAGAGTCTTATAAGAGGCGTTATGGATATGGAAAACATAAACACTTGCCCTCACGGCAGGCCGATTATGATAAAGATGACAAAAAAAGAGCTTGAAAAGCAGTTTAAAAGGATTGTGTGAATATGAAAATATCGGATATAATCAGTTTGATAAACGAAAAAGCACCGGAGAAATATGCGCTTTCATGGGATAATCCGGGGCTTTTGATAGGTGATGAAAGCAAACAGGCAAGCCGTGCGCTTCTTGCGCTTGATGTGACGGAGGAAACGGCAAATCAGGCGGTAAGGGATAGGTGCGAAATAATAATAGCGCATCACCCAATGTTTTTCGGAGGGATTAAAAAACTGACCGATGACAGTCCGCTCGGACGCTGTGTTCACACGCTGATGAAGAATGATATAGCCGTTTATGCTTGTCACACGAATATGGATGCGGCGGAGGACGGAATTAACGAAAGACTTGCCGGGCTTTTTTCTCTTACCGACCGAAAAACACTTGCGCCCGATGAGAGATTTGAAAATATCGGAATAGGCAGAGTAGGAAAACTCCCGAATGAGATGTCGATTGAGGAGCTTTGCGAAAAGACAAAGTCGCTTCTTAAAACTCCGTTTGTTCGGGTTATATCGGGCGGCAGAGGAAAAATCGAAAAAATTGCGGTTGCGTCCGGCAGTTGTTCGGAGTTTATTCCGCTTGCAAAATCACTCGGTGCGCAGGCAGTAATAACCGCCGATATGAAGTATCATGACAGCATTGACGCATACGAGAGCGGAATGTATGTTATTGATGCGGGACATTATCCGACCGAGTTTTTGGTAACGGATATTTTCGCCGATATTTTAAAGACGGCGCCGATAGAGATTGTCATATCGGAAAATAAGGATGTTTTCGGAGTTTTATAAACAATAGGTTAATTTTATATTACAAATTAAATTGCAGGTTGCTATTTTCTTTCATTTGGATTATAATAGATATAGCATACGGCATAAAATCGGAAGGACGTGTATTTTTTTGAAAAAGGGTACAAGAATTTTACTTGCGCTTATGAAGCTGAATATCGGCGGTGCTGAAACGCACGTTGTTGAGCTTGCAAAGGAGCTTAAAAGACGAGGATACGAAGTAATTATTGCTTCAAACGGCGGTTCATACGTTGCGGAACTTGCCGAAAGCGGAATAAAGCACTATAAGGTTCCGCTGCAAAATAAAAATCCGCTCAATGTTTTTAAGTCGTACAGACAGCTTGAAAAAATAATCAGAGATGAAAAAATAGATATTGTTCACTCCCATGCGAGAATACCTTCTTTCATACTCGGCAAGCTCAGAAAGAAAATGAAATTTCCGTTTGTTACAACGGCACACTGGGTATTTACAACAAAGTACGGTCTTAAGTATATAACCGATTGGGGAGAGAGAACGGTTGCGGTAAGCGACGATATTAAAAAGTATTTGATTGATAACTATGCAATACCCGAAAAAAATATATTCGTTACGATAAACGGTATCGACCCGGAAAAGTTTTCACCCGATACATTTTGCGACGATGTTATGGACGAGTTTGGGATTGAGGAAAACGATTTTTGCATAAGCGCCGTTAGCCGTATGGACGAGGACAGAAGTCTTGCGTCAAAACAGCTTATAGAAATCACACCTAAGCTTTATGAGAAGATACCTAATCTTAAGGTGCTTGTTGTCGGCGGCGGAAATGATGAGGAAAACGCTCGCAGTATGGCAAAAACGGTAAACGAAAAGATAGGAAAAGAGATTGTAAAGCTTGCCGGTGCAAGAACCGATATAAATAAAATGGTTGCCTGCGGAGATATGTTTGTCGGAGTTAGCCGTGCGGCGCTTGAGGCAATGGCGGAAGGTAAAAATACCGTAATTGCGGGAAATGAAGGCTTTATCGGCCTTTTCGGCGAGGACAAGCTTGATATAGGCATTAAAACAAATTTCTGCTGCAGAGGCTGTGAGGAAACAACATCTGTGCGCCTGTACAGCGAAATTATGCGATACTACAATATGTCCGATGAGGAAAAGCGCAGGCTTTCGGAGTATTCGGGCGAGGTTGTGAGAAAATACTATTCGGTTGAGAAGATGACTAATGACTGTGTTGCGGCATACGACAGCTTATTAGAGGAAAAGAGCAGTATATGAAAGAAATTTTAATTTCCGGATATTACGGCTTCGGAAACAGCGGTGATGATGCGCTTTTGCTTTCGATAATAAACGATTTTCAAAGCAAGGGTCTTAAAAAATATATTACCGTGCTTTCCGCAAATCCGTCCGAAACAAAAAGGATATACGGAGTTAATGCCGCAAACAGATTAAATCCTTTTTCTCTTGTATATCACTTTGTAAAGGCACGCCTTTTCGTTTCGGGAGGCGGTACGCTTATTCAGGACGGAACAAGTACAAAATCGCTTATTTACTATTTGTCGCTTATACGCTTTGCAAAGCTGCTCGGCAAAAAAGTTATGCTTTACGCTAACGGAATAGGCCCTGTAACAAAAGAAAAAAACAGAATAAGAGTTAAAAAAGTTCTTTCAAAAACAGATGTGATTACCGTTCGTGACGAAAAATCATATCATGAGCTTAAAAAACTCGGCGTTAGCGGACCGGAGATTTTTTTAACTGCCGACCCCGTCTTTATGCTTGATAATAAAGAAAATATTGATAACTTAATAGAAAAATACAATCTGAAAAATGTAATGTGCGTATCGGTGAGAACGGTTAAAGAGATGAATGAGGAAGAGTTTGCACGTGCGGTTTCCTCAGCACTCGATTATGCAAAAGAAAAATACGGTAAAATGCCCGTTCTTTTGCCGCTTCAGCAAAGAGATACTGAAATTTCGGAAAAAATAGTAAACAACATGACGGAAAGTGCCGTTATTATAAAAGAAAAGCTTTCTGTTGCGGAGGTTTTATCGCTTGTTGCACATTCGGATCTGTGTATCGGAATGCGGCTTCATATGCTCATTTATGCCGCCTGCGGTGCTGTACCCGTTATCGGAATTGTGTACGACCCGAAGGTTAGCGGCTTTATGGAGTATGCACGTCAGGATTTGTATATTGATATTAATAATTTAACGGACGATAGCTTGAAACGGCTTATAGACGAGTGTATGGAAAGCCTTGACGCTCGCGAAAAATCCCTTATGAACGAAAGAGAAAAGCTTAAGGGACTGTCCGGGGAAAATATTGAAAAGGCATATCGGCTTTACAAAGGAGAGATATAGTACTTGAAGGATAATAAAATGATAAAAACCGCCGGATTTATGGCGCTTGCCACTCTTTTGGCAAAGGCGTGCGGACTGGTGCGTGATTCTATGATTGCGGGTCATTTTGCGGCAGGCATGGAGGCGGACGCATTTATGACAGCGTCAAAGCTTCCGACAATGCTTTTTGACATTGTTATAGGCGGCGTTATATCGGCATCGTTTATACCTATTTTTGCTGCTGTAAGAGAAGATGGCGGTGAGGATGAGGCAAAACGTTTTGCAGGTAAGTTTATAACGCTTATACTTTTTACCGCAGCGGTTATTGCGGCACTCGGCATGATTTTCTCAAACGGACTGATATCGCTTTTGGCACCGGGATTTACGGGCGAGAAGCATGAGCTTGCGGCAAGGCTTTCTGCGATTATGTTCCCGATGATAATTTTTACGGGACTTGCGTTTTCGTTTGTCGGAGTTCTTCAGTCGTACGGAGAGTTTAATATTCCGTCGATAATAAGCCTTGTTTCAAATCTTGCAATAATTGCGTATTTCCCGTTGTTTTCCGATAAATTCGGTATAACCGGGCTTGCGTATACAATGGTTGTCGCATGGAGCTTGCAGGTGGTTGTGCAGGTGCCGTCGCTTATAAAGCTCGGTTTTAGATTCAGACCGTCTTTGGCGTTTTGCGATAAAAATATCAAGGCAGCACTTATGCTGGCACTGCCGATGCTTGTAAGCACATGGATTCAGCCGCTTTATTCCATAATCAATTCACGTATAGCGTCGGGAATAAACGGTGCGCCGGCAACGCTTGAATATGCAAACAGGCTTTATGTTGTGATGACGGGTGTTTTTTCATTCGTTGTTACAAATCTCGTGTTTCCAAAGGCGGCAAAGGCAAATGCACGTCATGATGATGAGGAAGCAAAAAAGCTTATTGCGGTGAGTCTTAAGACGATGTTTCTTATAATACTTCCGCTTACCGTCGGAGTTATAATCTTATCAAAACCTATAACGAGCGTAATATACGAGCATAACAAATTCAGCTCCGAAAATGTAAGAAATGTTTCTCTTGCGCTTTCGTGTTACAGTATAGGAATGCTCGGCCTTGCAATTAACGAGGTTTTAAGCAAATATTTCTTCTCGATGAAAAATTCAAGAACACCGATGAGAAATTCAATAATCAGTATGTTTGTAAATATAGGGTTTGCATATGCGCTGTTTTCCGTTTTGAAAACCCCGGGACTTGCGCTTGCGGCGGCTTTGGGGAGTATATGCAACAGCTTGCTTAACGCATTTTCCTTAAGGGATAAAAAGCTGCTCGATAAATCCGATTTTGTTACAATTTTTAAAATCGTTATAAGCTCTGCTGTAATGGCTTTGGCTGTGTATGCGGTTTACAACCTTGTCGGCGACTTGCTTTATACCGATATGCTCGGCAAAATTGCGCTTCTCGGTATTTGTGCGGCGGTCGGAGTCGTTGTTTATTCGGTAATGAGTATAATACTTAAAATCGATTTGGTTGTCGGACTTTTTAAAAGAAAGGCTGGTTGATATTTTGACTTTTTCAAGCTTTAAAACTCTTGCAAAGCGTACCGAGGATTTGTTTTCGGGCAGCGTGTTGTGGGGTATACTTACAAAAATACATTTGTATTTCAGAAATTCGTTTAAAGAAAGCAGTATAATAGCCGCTTTAAAGAGCCAATCGGATGCGGAAATCTGCAAGTCGAGTGTGTTTTGCAGAATACTCGGATTACCCGTTTTTATAATATCGTACATTTTAAAGGCAGTATCCGCATATGTGCGCTCGTTCTCAAAAAACAGCACGTTATCGGAGCTTGCAAAGGGGTATGTGAACGGATTTTTAAGTCTTAACATAAGCTTTTTCGGACTGATGCTTTTTTCGGAATGTGCCGTAAAGGGTGTGCTGTCACTCATTTTCGGCGGTCGTACGAAAATATATTTTATTGCCGCCGCTTTTGGTTTGGCACTTTCGTTTGTAAAGGTAAGGCTGTCAAAACACATAGACGGCAGTGTATTTGTCCGATTTATAAAGGCAAGTCTCGGATTTTCAGATGTCAGCTTTATTCCGCCGACATTTTCCGTGCCGTATTTGTATACCGTTTTATCGGCTGTGGCGGCAGGCGTTGTCGGAGGCTTGGCAGGCGTGATAAATCCTTTGCTTTTGGCATTTCCGGTTGCTGTTTTCGGAATAATTCTTATAATGTTTTATCCGAAATTCGGAATTATTTTATCAATATTTTTCGCTCCGATTCTTCCAACAATGGCTGTTGTCGGACTTTGCGTTTTGTCAATCTGCGCATCACTTGTTCAAAAGGCGTACAGGGGAGATTACAAAATTAAATGCGACAGACTCGGCTATTCGATTTTGGCATTTTTGCTTGTGCTTTTCATATCGGTGCTGTTCTCATATTCAAGGGGCGGCAGTGTGGCAGTGTTCGGAATGTATTTAATATTTATTGCGTTTTATTTTGCGGTTATAAATGAAGTAAATTCAAAATCTGTTTTAAAAACGGCGATAAAGTTTTTTGTTGTAAGCGGAGCGATTGTTGCGGTATACGGTATAATGCAGTATATGTTCGGCTGGACAACAAAGAACGCGTGGATAGACACGGAAATGTTTGAGGACGCTACCATGCGTGTGTATTCTACGCTTGCAAATCCTAATGTACTCGGTGAGTACCTGATTTTGGCGCTTCCGATGGGTGTGCTTTGCACGATAGAGTATGCAAAGGGAGTATGGCAAAAAATCGTGTATGCGCTCATGACTCTTGCAATGCTGTTTTGCTTGGTCCTGACTCAGTCGCGAGGCTGCTGGATAGGATTTTTCGTAAGTGCGTTTGTACTTGTTACGTATTATAAAAGCGAGCTTTGGAAGCTGTTGCCGTTTGCGCTTGTTTTGTTGCCGTTTGTACTTCCCGAAACGATTATAAACAGATTTATGTCTGTCGGGAATATGTCCGACTCGTCCACATCGTACAGAGTTTATATATGGCTCGGCACGATTTTGATGCTTAAAGACTTTTGGATAGGCGGAATAGGACTTGGTGAAAAGGCGTTTAGGACAATCTATCCGTACTATTCATATGTCGGGATTGTTGCACCGCATTCGCATAATCTTTATTTGCAGCTTGTTGTCGAATCGGGAATATCGGGACTTTTGTGCTTCGGTGCGATTATGATTTTATTCTTTAAGGATTGTATTAACACAGGAACACGTTCAAGAGAAGCCGGCAGTGTGTCATATGCGCTTGCGGCAGGAGTTCTCGGTTTCCTTGTTCAGAGTATGTTTGACTATACGTTTTACAATTATCGTGTTATGGGTATATTCTTTGTTATTCTCGCACTCGGCAGTGCGGTGGGAGCAATAAGCAATAAGGAGGCACTTAATGAAGAAAATAATTGAGGTTTCAAGCGATACGAATATCGGCGGTGCGGGTAAATGCCTGCTCACTCTTTTGTCCGAATACGACAGAAGCCGATATGAAATGAAAGTAATCTTGCCTAAAAACAGTCTTTTAAAGCCGCACATCGAGGTTTTGGGCGTTGATATTATCGAGGTTGACGGGATAGCCGATAAATCGCTCGATTTGAAGGTTATCGGTTCGCTTTACAGGATTATCAGAAGGGAAAAACCGGATATTGTTCATGCACATGCGTCAATGTCAGCACGTATTGCGGCACGCTTTGCAGGAAGTCATGTTGTGTATACACGTCACAGCGTATTCCCGCCGCCGAAGAAAATATCGCAGGGTATCGGTAAGGCGATAAACGGTGCGGTAAACAATTATTTCTCCGATGGAATTATTGCGGTTGCCGAAGCGGCAAAGGAAAACCTCACAGATACGGGCGTTGATGAATCGAAGATTACCGTTATATTAAACGGTGTTAAGGGTCTTAGCGAAAAAACAGCCGAGGAGAAGAAAAAGGCAAGAGAACGCTTTAATATTCCCGACGGCTGTAAGGTTGTTTCAATTGTTGCAAGACTTGAGGATATAAAAGGTCATGATTATTTTATAGACGCTGCCGATATTCTTCTTAAAGAGGGTATTAAAGCAAAGTTTGTTATAGCCGGAACAGGCTCATATGAGGAGCATTTAAAGGAACACGTCAAAAGTATCGGACGTGAGGACGACATACTTTTTACGGGCTTTATAAAAGATGTTGATGCGCTTATGAGTATAACGGATATACAGTGCAATGCGTCATACGGAACGGAGGCAACAAGCCTTGCACTTTTGGAGGGCATGAGTTTGGGAATACCGGCTGTCGTATCGGATTTCGGAGGTAACCCCGGCGTAATATCGGACGGTAATAACGGATTCCTTGTGCCTAAGCAGAATGCCGCTGTGCTTGCAGACGGAGTGAAAAAGCTTTTGCAAAATGATGAGCTTTACAGGAAAATGAGCGAAAACTCCAAAAAGATTTTTGCTGAGAAATTTACCGCTGCCGCAATGACGAAGCAGACCGAGGATTTCTATGATAAGATTATGAATATATAATCGGAACAGTGAGGTTTTTATATATGAAAAAAGTTAAAATTACATTAATCGATATTTTGATTATTGTCGCTATTATATTGGTATGTGTTTTGGGCATATCTATGCTTAAAAAAACGAGGGGTACATCGAATACAAAGCACGTTGTGTATACGGTGATTGTTGCCGATCAGACTCCCGAGGTTGCTCAAAGCATTACGCCTGAGAGCAATGTCCTCTTAGACCCGACCGAAGAAGCTTACGGAAGTGTGACAAACGTTGAAGTTAAGCCTGCCGAGGGCTCATTTTTCAGCGTATCGGAGGGAAAATTTGTTCAGCAGTCAACGGAAGAGAAAAAAGACGTGTATGTAACCGTTGAGGCAGACGCCGCTGATAACGTATGGGGATATGACATAGGAAGACAGCATATAAGAGTAGGTGCAAGTCAGAGTATATCCGGCAGAGGCTATGGCGTAAACGGATATATAGTAGACATTGCGGAATAACGGCGGAGGTAGATTAAGATGAATAAAGACGGAAAAATTTTCGGTAAAATAAATATTATTGATTTGCTTTTGCTTGTTGTTCTTATAGTTTTGGCTATCGGCATATTTGTAAGAGTTTCGGGTACAAAGGCAAAAACCATAAAAAATGCAAACGGATTTTCGTATGTTGTTAAGGTAGACGATATAAGAGAATGTACGCTGAAGGCACTTGAGAAAAAAGGCGACGTTTATTCCGAAAAGGAAAATGTAAAAATAGGCGAAATAACCGAGGTTACATCTGCGCCTTATAAAAAAGCGGGAGTGAAGTCAAACGGTATTCGTGTGTTTGCCGAAAAACCCGACAAATTCACTGCGTATGTAACCGTTAAGGCTGAGGGGAAATGCGTCAACGGAACGTATTACGATGCAGCAGAAAACGAACTCGGAGCCGGCAGAGGATATAGAGTATCTACAAAATACGCAACAACATCGGGAGAAATTCTTTCAATAAAACAATAAACTCAAGGTGGAGATAAATCCATCATGACAAAAAGTGTAAAACGAGAGCAGATAGTCATTATCGATTATCTGCTCTTATTTTATTATTTTGAATTTTCTTTGTATTCCGTACCCCACGCAACCATAGCGTCAAGCACGGGTTTTAAGCTGTAACCTGTTTTAGTCAGTGTGTACTCAACTCTCGGC
>CAKSPW010000078.1 GCA_934486495.1 uncultured Clostridia bacterium | reverse complement strand
GCAAAAGCTCCCTTACCGTCTCCGGTGCGGTTATACCCGCTGCCTGCTCGCCGAATATGCCTGTAAGCGTTTCGATATACGGCCAAACCATCCACATACCGAAGTTTTCCGAGGCATACGGCAAAAGAATTGTCGGAAGCAGTATAATCGGGTCGAAGCCGCAAAGCCCGATCATATTTGAAAATGTATAATACCTGTAATTTTTTGTGAGGTATACTCCGCCTATAATTATAGGTATGAGCATATGCAGCTGTGCCGGTATCATTGACGCGTAAAGAGAAATTCCTACCGAATCGGTAAGCCAAACCTCAAAAAAACTTGACGCCAACAAACAAATGCATTCAAGCAGCAAAAGCCGCCACATTACCTTTATTCCGCTATATTCCACAATCAATCACCATTCTTTCGGTTACAATATAATCTGCCTTAATATCGTGTTCTTCACATTCGATCCGGTCAACCGTTTGAAATGAATATGCAAGTCCTATTTTTAATGCGTTTGTTCCAGACAGAAGCTTGTCATAATATCCTTTTCCGAATCCGACTCTTGCGCCCGAGCTGTCAAATGCGAGTCCGGGCAGCAGAAAAGCGTCAATAACGGATTTATCAATGCTCTCTTTATTCTTTGGCTCTCTTATTCCGAATGCGCCGGGAGAAAGTGAGTCGGTAAGCTTCGATATAAAAATATCATCACCGTTTACGCAGGGAACATATACATTTTTATTGTTGTTTCTGAGTTTGCTTATTATTTCTTCCGTTTCAATTTCGCCGAATGCGTCCATATACACGCATACGTTTTGCGCCGCAACAAGCAAATTACTGCAAAAAAGCCGCTCGCATACAGCACGGCTTGCAAGCTTTTTTTCTTCCTTGCTCACCTTGCGCCGCAAAGCCTTCATTTGTTCTCTTACAGCTTTTTTATCTAAACTGCATTGCACTTTTTATCTCCTCCGCTTTTTGTCTGCCGAACAGCTCCTCTGCAAGCAGAAAAGCAAATTCGCCGGCAGCTCCCGCACCGCAGGCTGTAATAAACTGTCCGTCATGTACGGCAGGGTCACCGCAAATTACGGCGCCCTTAAGCATTTTTTCGTAACCCGGGAAGCAGGTTGCCCTTTTTCCGTCAAGCATACCAAGCTCACCGATAATTGACGGTGCGGCGCAAATCGCACCTATCGGAATGTTGTTTTCAGCCGCATAACCGATAAGCGCATATACCTTTTCGCATTTAAGTCCGATATGACCCGGACCGCCCGGAAGTACAAGCATTTGAAGGTCTTTTTTGTCTATCTCATCAAAATTTATATCCGCCTCTATCGGTATATTATGCGCACCGACAACTCTTTTGCTGTCTCCCACGGCAACTGTTTTGACATTTGCGCCGCAGCGCCTTAAAAAGTCAATGGGAGTAATCGCCTCAATTTCTTCAAATCCGTCCGTCATTAAAAAATATACCATTTAAATCCCTCCTACTTTTCCGATTCTTTATATTCGGCGGGAGTTATTTCATCGTATATATCCGCAAGCGGAATTTTAATCTCTTTTTTTACCCCCGAGGCAATTTCGGAAAGCTTTTCGCTTATAAATATATTGTTTATTGTTGATTTTAAATTATCGGTTATCGGCGGAAGCGCTTCTTTTTTTATAATATGATAGCCGTATTGCGTTTGCACGATATCGCTGAGTTTTCCTTCTTCAAGCTCGAATGCCGATTTTTCAAATTCCGAAACCATCTCTCCCTTTGTAAACACATATCCGTCGGGGTTCGATTTTGAGCCGGGATCCTCCGAATACTCCTCCATAAGCTTATCGAAGCTTGCACCGCCTTTAAGCTTTTTAAGAATTTCCTCTGCTTTTTTCTTAACCTGCGCCTTTTCCTTGTCGGTTATCGGCTCGCCCGTTTTTTCGTTTTGCGTCATAAGAAGAATGTGTTTTGCACAAACGTAATTGTTTTTGTAGTACTCCTCCGTTGTTTTATCGTCAACCTCGGCAATATATTTGTCCTCCGCTGCCATAACGATATTTGTAAGGTCAAGTATTTTGGCAAGGTTTGCCTTCAAAACTCCGCTTTGCGCCAGCTCGTCATCGGAATAGGTTGAAAGCTCCTCCGCCATGCTCTCGTTCATTTTGACAGGCTCGCCGAGCTTATTCCACTCCGATGCGATTGCCTCATAGTTTGAAAGGTTTTCATATACGGTGTTCAAATATCCCTCCGCACCGTAATACGGAAGATAATGCATATTCATTTGATAATAGACATTTAAAAGGTTGCCGTCTATTTTTCTGTCGCCGACGGTTGCAATAACGCCGCCGAGCTTTCCGTTCTCGGTTGAGTAATCGGAAATGAGAACCTGCTTTGTGAGCGGAACGTATTCGACATCCGCACCCAAGCCCTCCGAAACAAATCTCAAAGGAACAAGCGTTAAATTGTTCAGAATAATCGGCTCTGCCGGAAGCTCAACATTTTCGGTGCCGTCTGAGGTTGATTTGTACGCCGTTTTATCGCCTATTTTAAGACCGACCGTATTTCCGCCTTTTTCACATGTAACCTCTCTCGTGTCGCCGTTCCATGTAACCGTTGCACCAAGCTTTTCGGAGACAAATCTCAGCGGAATCATTGTAATATCGTTTTCGATATATGCCGCAACATCAAGCTCGCTTTTTTCGATTGTTTTGCCCTGTGTATACACAACGGGAGAATTTATCGTAATTTCTATCGTGTCGGCGAATGCCGCAGGGGAAAGCGCCGCAAGAATGGCGGCTGTGATTAAAGTTTTTTTCATGTTAAAGCTCCTTTATTTAAATTTAATGCTAATTTTTTTTAAAATCATACACAACCATTATACTATATAATTCTTGCTTTGTAAATAGTATTTTTTAAATTGTGTGCATATTTTATAAAATCGTTAAACGCTGCGGTTAACATACATTTAACATGAACTCTCTTTTACATTTAACATACAAGGGAGTATAATATGCTTGTAACAAACAAATAAAAAGAATTTTGGGAGTGTTTTATTATGAAAAAAGTATTATCATTAATTTTATCGGCGGCAATTTTATCCGCTTTTGCAGGCTGTGCGCCGAAAGATGATGCAGCAGGCACAAAGCAAAGCGAGAATACTCAAAGTACAGTATCCACCGACGGCTCGACGTCAATGGAGAAGGTTATAGGATATTTGAGCGAGAGCTATATGGAGGATAACAAAAATGTCAACGTTACATATAACCCGACAGGCTCAGGCTCGGGCATTCAGGCCGTAAGCGAAGGGAGATGCGATATAGGTCTTTCAAGCCGTGACCTCAAGGACGACGAAAAATCAACGCTTGACGGAACAGTTGTTGCGATAGACGGAATTGCAATTGTCGTTAATCCCGAGAATAAGACAGCCGATATTTCTCTTGAAAAGCTTTCAAAAATATACACCGGCGAGATTACGAATTGGAGCGAGGTCGGAGGCGGTGATGCACCGATAGTTTTAATCGGACGTGAGGCGGCTTCGGGTACAAGAGACGGCTTTGAGTCGATAACCGGCATAAAGGATAAGTGCAAATATAATCAGGAGCTTACATCAACCGGTGATGTTATCCAAACGGTATCTTCAAACCCCAATGCTATCGGCTATGCATCGCTTGCGGCGGTAAAGGACAATGTTAAGGTTTTGAGTGTGGATAACGTTACGCCGTCAAAGGAAACAATCCAAAACGGAACGTACAAGGTACAGAGAGATTTTGTGCTTGTAACAAAAAAAGGAGTAAAGCTTTCGGATGCCGCTCAAAAATTCTTCGATTTTGCAACAAGTGAAGCAGCAGACGATTTAATTGAAAAAGCAGGTGCAATTCCTGTAATAAGATAATGCATAAGGCAAAAGAAAATGTAATGCGGGCGCTGCTTACGCTGTGCGGACTTGCGGCGCTTGCGTTTGTAACTATAATAACGGTATTTCTTCTTGTATCCGGCGTGCCTGCAATAAAGGAAATAGGCATTACAAAATTCCTGTTTTGCCAAACATGGAAGCCGACTGCCGCCGAGGCAAGCTACGGAATACTTCCGTTTGTGTTAAGCTCGGTTTTCGGTACGCTCGGCGCAATAATCATAGGCGTGCCGATAGGACTTATGTGCGCAATATATGTATCTGAGTTTGCACCGAGGAAAATAGGCGGCATAATTATTTCGGCGACCGAATTGCTTGCCGGAATACCGTCGGTTGTTTACGGACTTGTAGGAATGATTATAATCGTCCCGACAGTCAGAGAAGCATTTAATCTTGCGGACGGCGCAAATCTGTTTTCGGCAATATTAGTTTTGTCGATTATGATTATGCCGTCGGTAATAAGCGTGTCGCAAACGGCAATAAAGGCGGTGCCGAGAGAGTATACGGAAGGCTCTCTTGCACTCGGTGCGACAAAAACGGAAACAGTTTTCAAGGTTGTTGTACCGGCGGCAAAAAGCGGAATAAACACTTCTATCGTTCTCGGTATCGGCAGAGCCATAGGAGAGGCAATGGCAGTTATGATGGTTTCAGGAAATGCGCCCAATATGCCGGGCATATTTAAAAGCGTAAGATTTCTTACAACGGCGGTTGCGTCGGAAATGTCATATTCGTCGGGACTTCAAAGGCAAGCGCTTTTTTCCATTGCCCTTGTGCTGTTTGTATTTATACTGATCATTAACATAGTTCTTAATATTATTAAGAAGCGTCGATAGGAGTATTCATATGCTTAAAAGAAAGCTTAAGGATTTTATATTAAACGTTATAATGTATATTGCGGCAGGGATTATTTTGGTTTTTCTTGCGTTTCTTATAGGCTACATATTATATAGGGGCGTGCCTTACATATCGGTTAAGCTTTTGACGACAAAGCCGAGTCTGGTGCGTGAAACGGTCGGAATACTTCCGAATATTTTAAACACGCTCTATATTATAATAATGACGCTTTTGGTTGTGCTTCCGCTTGGTATAGGCGCGGCAATATATTTAAACGAATACGCGAAAAACAAGCGTCTTGTAAACATTGTCGAGCTTGCAACGGAAACGCTCGCCGGAATACCGTCAATCATTTACGGTCTTGTGGGTATGCTTATATTTGTTCAGCTTTTTTCGTTCGGGACAAGCCTTATAGCCGGCGCAATGACTCTCGTTATCATGACGCTGCCGACAATAATCCGAACAGTTCAGGAAAGCCTTAAAACAGTACCCGACAGCTATCGTGAGGGTGCGCTTGCGCTTGGCAGCGGCAAGTGGAAAATGATAAGTTCGGTTGTGCTTCCGTCATCTGTAAACGGCATTGTAACAGGCTGTATTTTGGCTGTCGGACGAATAGTCGGAGAGAGTGCGGCACTTTTGTTTACATCGGGAATGGCAAACGAAATAATCGGATTTTTATCCGCTCCGAAGCCGAACAGGGCAGGCTCAACGCTAACCGTTGCACTTTATATGTACGCAAAGGAACGAGGAGATTTTGATATTGCATTTGCAATAGCGGTTATACTTTTAATACTTACATTTATAATTAATACTTTGTCCGCTGCGGCGGCAAAAACTTTGCAAAAAGGAGGAAAGTGATATGGACGATATAATAAATGTTCAAAATCTGAATTTATGGTACGGCACAAATCATGCACTGCACAACATTAACATAAATCTTCCGAAAAATCAAATAACAGCACTGATAGGTCCGTCGGGATGCGGAAAATCGACTTTTTTGAAAACGCTCAACCGAATGAACGACTTGATTGAGGGCTGCAAAATACAAGGGCAAATCACTCTTGACGGTACCGATATATATAAAGATTTTGACGTTACGGAGCTTAGAAAGCGTGTCGGCATGGTTTTTCAAAAGCCGAATCCGTTTCCGATGAGCATTTACGACAATATAGCCTATGGACCGAGAATACACGGAATAAGGTCGAGGGTAAAGCTCGATGAAATAGTGGAGCAATCGCTTCGCCGTGCGGCAATATGGGACGAATGCAAGGACAGACTTAAAAAAAGTGCGCTGTCGATGAGCGGAGGACAGCAGCAAAGACTGTGTATCGCCCGTGCGTTGGCAGTCGAGCCGGAGATTCTTCTTATGGATGAGCCGACAAGTGCGCTCGATCCTATTTCAACGTCAAAAATAGAGGACCTTGCGCTTGAGCTTAGAGAAAAGTATACAATCATAACCGTTACTCACAATATGCAGCAGGCGGCAAGAATTGCGGATAAAACGGCTTTTTTCCTTCTCGGAGAATTGGTTGAGTTTGATTATACGACAAAAATGTTTCAGACTCCGAAAGACAAGCGTACGGAGGATTATATAACAGGGAGGTTCGGATAATGAGAAATCGTTTGGATGAGCAGCTGTCGGAGCTGAATTCGGAGCTTATAATAATGGGTGCACTTTGCGAGGACGCTATATCCTCGGCGGCAAAATATTTGATTGATAATGACGTTTCATTGAGGAGTAACGTCTTTGACGCTGATAAGCAGATTGACCAAAAGGAAAGAGATATCGAAAATCTTTGCATGAAAATTTTCCTGCGCCAGCAACCGGTTGCAAGTGATTTAAGAGTTGTATCGTCGGCGCTTAAGATGATATCGGATATGGAGAGAATAGGCGATCAGGCGTCGGATATAGCGGAAATGGCGGATTTTGTAAGACAGAGCAATATACTCGGCAAGGTACACATAGCCGATATGGCACGCAAAACAATCAGCATGGTGACAAGCAGTATAGACTCGTTTGTGAAAAAGGATTTGTCAATTGCATATTCGGTTATAAAATGCGACGATGTTGTCGACAACCTGTTTTCTACCGTAAAGGGCGAGCTTATTTCAAGAGTTAAAAGCGAAAACGACGAAAATGCGGAGGCTCTTATTGATTTGCTTATGATAGCAAAATATTTCGAGCGTATAGGCGACCATGCCGAAAACATTGCCGAATGGGTTATATATTCCATAACCGGAAAGCATAAAACCTTAGATGAAAACTAAATACGGTAATTAAAAAAATCCTTATCTGTAACGCAGCTTTTTAATAATAAAATATATGATTATTTTATTAATTTTTTGAAATCCGTTTTATTTCTATATAAATAGCACAAAATATTTTATATTTTCAAATTACTCTTGAAAATTGTCGATTTATATGATATAGTATATATACGGGATAAAAAGCAAAGAGTCGCAACGGCGGCGACACGGTGTTTTACAGAAAGGATTTGATTTTTAATGCCAAATAATATTGAGGACACGCCTATTTACGGCAAGCTGAGCATAATCAGCATGAAAGGTACGGAGGAGCTGACAGCCAAAATAGACAGGTACCTTAAAACCTTCCGTGAGTTTGAGGACGAGGAAAGCTACATCACAAAGGTTACCTGCCCGCGTTTCGGTACGGGTGAGGCAAAGAGTGTTATAGGACAAACCGTAAGAGGTCATGATGTATTTATCATTTGCGATGTTTTCAACCACGGCGTAACATATAAAATGTACGGCTATGAAAATCATATGAGTCCTGACGATCATTTTCAGGACCTTAAGAGAATTATATCCGCAATGGGCGGAAAGGCAAGACGAGTTACCGTTGTAATGCCTATGCTTTACGAGGGCAGACAACACAGACGTTCGGGACGTGAATCACTCGATGCCGCTATGATGCTTCATGAGCTTGTGCATATGGGCGTTACCAATATCATTACGTTTGATGCGCACGATCCGCGTATCCAAAACGCAATTCCGCATTCGGGATTCGATAACGTTCAGCCGACATATCAGATGATTAAGGCACTTGTAAGAGCTGTTCCCGATATTGAGCTTAATAAAGAAAAAACCATTGTTATTTCACCGGACGAGGGCGGTATGTCACGTTCTATGTACTACTCGGCAGTGCTTAAGCTTGATTTGGGTATGTTCTATAAGAGAAGAAATTACAGCGTAGTAATCGACGGCAAAAACCCGATTGAAGCTCATGAATATCTCGGCAGAGATGTATCGGGCAAGGATGTAATTATTGTTGACGATATGATTGCAAGCGGAGAGTCGATGATTGACGTTGCAAGCAAGATAAAAGCTATGGGTGCGAACAGAATTTTCGTATTTACTTCATTCGGACTTTTCACAAATGGACTTGAGGTATTTGACCGTGCATATGACGAAGGAATTATAAATAAGGTGTTTACAACAAATCTTGTATACAGAAATCCGGGACTTAAGGACAGAAAATGGTATTGTGAGGTTGAACTTGCAAAATATATTTCGCTTCTTATTAATACAATTAACCACGACAATACAATAAGCGATCTTCTTAACCCGGTACAGAAAATTCAAAACCTTATCGATAAGGTTAGCAAATAAGCGGCGGAGATGTTTTGACGCTTTGGCGGAATTTTCAATTCGTCAGAAGAAAGTATTCGGCGCAACCGGTTACTTATATCGGTACACTTTAAAGATGTGAAATAGTTTGTCACGGGATAAAAAACATAAAATAGTCAACTTGGCGGCGGCGGTGCATAAAGGCATTTCCGCCGCTAATCTTTTATGAAACGAGGCGGTATAATTGGCGTACAGCGAGCTTATTAAAAATTTTGAAAAGATACGTGCGTATATGCGTGAATTTTACGTTTACGGTTTTAAAAGCAGAAACGAATACTCGGCAAAAAGCGCGCGCTCATACGATGACGAACGCCGCAGAATAGAAAGCTGGCTCGGAGATTATATGCATTTTACACAAGAGCCGAACGGGAAAAAAGTTTTTATATCCGTTGATTCGAGAACTGCAAAAAGCAATCCGCTTTATCGTGCATGGAAAGCAAAGAGTTTTACTGACGGCGACATAACATTGCATTTCGTCCTTTTTGATATACTTTGTGACAGCAACATAAAGCTGACTCTTTCGGAGCTTATAGAAAAGATTGACGAGCGGCTTAATATGAAAATGATTTTTGACGAATCGACAATAAGAAAAAAGCTCAAAGAATATACAAAAGAGGGCATTATAGATACCGAAAAAATAGGTAGACGTGTTTTATACAGCAGAAGCGACACTATTAATATATCCGATATTACAGATGTAACTGACTTTTTCTCCGAAGCAGCACCGTGCGGAGTAATAGGCTCTTTTTTGCAGGATAAGCAAGAGGAACATGAGAATATTTTCTCTTTTAAACATCATTATATAACCGGCGCAATAGACTCGGATGTTTTGGCGGAGCTGTTTGACGCAATATGCAAAAAAAGAAACATTACCGCCGACAACATAAATAAGA
>CAKSPW010000077.1 GCA_934486495.1 uncultured Clostridia bacterium | reverse complement strand
TCAAAGCCTGTGTTGGCGACCGTTTCGCTGTTTGTGTTCCTTAATTCGTGGAATGACTGGAATACGGCGCTTATATATATAACAAACGAAAAGCTGTACAGTCTGCAATATCTTCTTCAGTCGATAATGGAAAACATAAACCAGCTTAAGCAAAATCAAATGGCGGCAAGTATGTCGAATATGAAGGATATACCGGCAGAAACTGTCAGAATGGCTATGGCAATTGTTGCCGCCGGGCCTGCGCTTTTGGTGTTCCCGTTCTTTCAGAAGTACTTTGTTAAGGGACTTACGGTAGGTTCGGTTAAGGGCTGATATGTTGCGGTATGAAACGGAGATTAACATGAAGAAATACTACACGGAACAAGTAGATAAGACTGTTTTGAAGCTAAAGCAATTTTCGGATTGCTTTAGCTTTGCTGTCGTTGCGGACAGTCATCTTGACAACTCGCTTTGTGATACTCTTGAGAACATAAAAGCTGTCGAAAATGAGGCAGGTTTTTCGTGCGTTGTGCATTTGGGCGATTTTTTAAACGGCAGCTATCCGAAAAAGCTTACAAGCGAGATAATGAAAGAGCAAATGAAGCAGTTTATTAATGCGTCGGGGAATGCGCCGTTTTATCCCGTGCAGGGAAATCATGACGGATATATGGAAATGATCGGTTCAACACCTAACCTCGTATGCGATGAGCTGTGGCATGAGTGGACAAGCTTTACCGACAATTATAAAAACGTATACCGTGAGGTGAATAAGCCGTATTTTTACGTTGATTACCCGGAAGAAAAAATAAGACTTGTGATCCTTTGTACGTTTTATAACGAAATAAACGGAGATAAGCTTGAGAAAATTTACGGTACAGACAAGGAGCAGATAGATTGGCTTGAAAATACCGCACTCGATATAAACGACAGAACAGTTTTGATATTTTCGCATGATGCGCCGTTTGAATATTTTGACGAGCGTGCCATGACGGAAAATCCGCGCATAAACGGAAATTTACTCGCAGATACCGTTAAGCGTGCCGAAGAAAAAAGAGGTTTTACGCTTGCGGCTTGGTTTGTTGGGCATTTTCACGGCGATTATATCGGAAAAGTAAACGGAATTAATTTTATACTTACAGGTTCTCAAACCGCGTACGTTCCGTTTCTTTGGGATATGCCCGAGGGCGGATATTATCCGGAAAGAGTGCTCGGCACAAAAAGCGAGGATTTGTGGGATGCGGCGGTGCTTGAAAAAAAAGAAAGAGTAATAAGACTGTTTCGCTTCGGCGGCGGTGTGGATAGGGAGCTGAGGTATTGAGTATGAGCTGTTTTGACGAGGAAATTAAGAGAATTTCAGATAAAATTCTGTCTTGCCGCAGGGAGGGCGACTTGTGCTTTGCAATGCTCAGCGATAGTCATTTATCCGAGGAGAGAGAGGTTACGTGCGAAAATATAAGAGCGGTTGACAAGCTTGCGGGATTTGATTTTGTCGTTCATTTGGGGAATATAATAAACGGCGACAATCCGAGAAAAATATCGGAGTATGTGCTTAAAAGAGAAATTGACAGCTTTAGAGCCGCAACACGCAGCGGTCTTGTTTTTGCATCATGCGGCGATACGGACGGCTGGAGAGATGAACGTTTTTCGGGGCAGATTGCAACAGGCATAATAAACGATGATTTTTGGTACGGTGCAACGGGGTATATTGACGGCATTGCACCTGTTTGCAGACCGGAGAAAAAGCCGTATTATTACGTTGATTACGATAATGTGAGGATAATAGTTTTATGCTCGTATTTGAGTCAGCTTGATGAAGATGCGGAGGTTTTTGAAAAAGCGATTATGATTGATGCACAGCAGCAGGCGTGGCTTAAAAAAACAGCGCTTGCAGATTGCGACGGAAAGCATATAATCGTGTTTTCGCACAGAATACCAAAATCAAGATTTGAATCGGGATTTGATTCGTACGTGTATGAGGGACGTCACACAGAGGCGGTTTCCGCAATTTTTCAAAGGGCGCAGCTTTGCGGTGCGAATCTTGTATGCAGAATAGGCGGCGGATACGGTTATGATTTTGAGTTTTGTCACGGGGGGCAAAATATTGCGGTAATCGGCTCGCAAATTGCAAGAGAGGGTAAAGACAGCAAGTGCGGCGGTGTGAGATTTTTAACGGACAGAAAGCCGAAAACACCTCGGTGCGATTTGTGGGATGCCGCTGTTGTCAGGACGGATGAGCGCAAACTTATGCTGTTTAGGTTCGGCTGCGGTGAGGATAGGGTTATAAGCTACTGAAACAGATGAATTTAACCGTTGACAAAACAAAAAATAAGTGATATAATATATAATATCTACATATTTTGAAAGGATTTGCGGCTTATGAAAAAATTAATTGCTTCTATTATGGCTGCTGTAGCAATGCTTACGGCTTGCACGGCATTTGCTGACGGAATCGTTACGGTTAAAATAAACGGTGAAGTGCTTTCTTCTCCGATACCTGCGAGGATTGTAAACGACAGAACAATGCTCCCTATGCGTTCGGTTTTTGAAACACTTGGCGCAAGGGTTACATGGGCGGCGGAGGAGAGAATGATTTTTGCCACAAAGGGCAATAAATTTATAACTCTTCAGATTGATAATAACAAAATGTCGGTTCAGGCTATTGAAAGTGATGTAAACAGCATTACGGAGCTTGATTGCCCGCCGTTTATAGACAGTGACTATACTCTCGTCCCGGTACGTGCGGTCGCAGAGGCACTTGACTGTAAGGTTGATTGGGATGCACAAAGTCAAACAGTCGAAATTACAAAAGCGGAATAAAACCGATTTAAATTTTGCTGCTGAAAATAACGAATAAATTTAATATAATTCAGTAATAAAAATCCGAGCCTGAACGCTGTGATAAATGATATGCGTTCGAGCTCGGTTTTATATTATAAATCGAAATATTAAATGGTTTTTCTGTCGGTGCAACAAGGTTAGACTTGCCGTGTTAAGATGTATGACATATACTTTAAAAGTTCGGCAAGCATATGTGCGGTTAGCTGCGGTGCCTGCAAATGCATGATATATGTTCCCGAAAGGCTCAGCCGTGGTATCTTCCGAACAGGCTTGTCATATTGAAAATGCGTTTTGCAAGATTGTCTGTCAGCATTTTTTTATCGAGGCGCCACTTCCAGTTTGTGCCGAGAGTTGACGGAGTGTTAATACGTGCGCTCTTGTCAAGCTCAAGGTAGTCCTGTATCGGAACTATGCAAATTTCCGCATTGCTGCGCATAAGAAGTGCTATGAGCGGAAAGTTGAGTTTATCAACCGGAGCTGTATCGTTTTCAAGATATCGGCGCACCATAGCAAGCTCCTCGGCTGTTATTTCGCTAAGCCAGGAAAGCAGAGTCTGATTATCATGCGTGCCGGTATATGCAATGCAATTTTCCGGATAGTTATGCGGCAGATACATTCCCGAACCCGAGGTATCTCTTGCGTCGAACGCAAATTCGAGAACCTTCATTCCGGGGAAGCCGCACTTGCTTAGCATATCCTTTACCGAGTCTGTTATAAATCCCAAATCCTCCGCAATAAATCCCTTCTTGCCGAGCGACGCTTTTACGGACTCGAATAAATTATATCCGGGACCTTTTTCCCACTTTCCGCCGACCGCTGTTTTATCTCCGTACGGAATTGAGTAGTATTCGTCAAAACCTCTGAAATGGTCTATTCTGACATAGTCATAAAGTCCGAAACAGTAACCAAGTCTTTTTATCCACCACTCATATCCGCTTTTTTTGTGTTCCTCCCAACGATACAGCGGATTTCCCCAAAGCTGACCGTCGGGAGAAAAACCGTCGGGAGGACAGCCTGCAACGGCTGTGGGTACATAGTCGTCAAGCTGAAAAAGCTCGGGATTTGCCCAAACATCCGCACTATCCATAGATGCGTAAATCGGAATATCGCCTATTATTTTTATACCGTTGTTGTTTGCATATTCCTTAAGCGCACTCCATTCGGCGTAAAATTTGTATTGTAAAAATTTTTGAAACTCAATTTCCGAGGCGTATTTTTCCTTCGCTTTTGTCAGCGTGTTTTTGTCTCTTTTTTTAAAATCGTCATTCCACAAAAGCCACTCTGCACCGCCGAAATCGTTTTTTATTGCCATAAACAGCGCATAGTCGTCGAGCCAATACGCATTATCGGAACAAAAGCTTTTGTATAAATCATTTGCCGTAAAACGGGTAAAAGCATGACGGAGAATTTTATAACGACTGTTCCAAATCGCCTCATAGTCAATTTCACCGTTTACGTTTTGGGGCAGTTTTTCGCATTCGTCTTTTGTCAAAAGTCCCTCATCTATGAGCGCATCAAGGCTTATCATGTAAGGGTTGCCCGCAAATGCGGAAAATGATTGATACGGAGAGTCGCCGTAGCCTGTCGGTCCAAGGGGCAGAACTTGCCATATGCTTTGCCCTGCATCCCTGAGCCAATCGATAAATTCGTATGCTTCTTCAGAAAATCCGCCGATGCCCCATTTTGACGGCAGCGACGTTATCGGCATGAGTATTCCCGCTGTTTTGATTTTAACCATCCCCCGAACATTAAATTTGATGTTTGATTATATAATTTCGTTTTTTATGAAGTGCAGTTCAGCATTCCAAATTCCAAATATCCCTGTTATATTCCTCAACCGTTCTGTCTGATGAAAAATATCCGGCACGGCTGATGTTTATAAGCATTTTCCTTGCCCATGAAAGTCTGTCGGAATAGTCGGAAATTGCCCTATCCTTAACGGCGGTATATTCCTTTAAATCGGCAAGCGTCATGAAATAGTCCTTTTCGAGAAGCTCGCGCTTTAAGTCGGTAAGCTCCGTCCCGCCGTACTTTTTCATAGCATCGCTGTCGATAAAGTCAACTGCACGTCTTATATTTTCGTCTTGTCTGTAATACTCCGACGGGTTGTAATTACCGCATTTGTATTTTTCAATTACTTCATCGCTTGAAAGCCCGAAAATATAAATATTATCATCTCCGACAAGTGAGCGTATTTCAACGTTTGCACCGTCATTTGTACCGAGTGTTACGGCGCCGTTTAGCATAAGCTTCATATTCCCCGTACCGCTCGCTTCCTTTGACGCAAGCGAAATCTGCTCCGAAATATCGCAGGACGGAATAAGCTTTTCGGCACGTGTTACATTATAGTTTTCTATCATCACAACACGCAGAAAATCACGCACATCCTTATCCTCGCTTGTCAGCGACTGCAGGCATTTTATAAAATGAATTATATTTTTTGCCGTTTTATATGCCGGTGCCGCTTTTGCGCCGAATATTGCCGTTATAGGAGTTTTCGGAATTTCTCCCGATTTTATTCTAAGATATTTGTCAGTCAGGTAAAGAGCGTTCATCTGCTGACGCTTATACTCGTGAAGTCTTTTTATCTGAATATCGAAAACGGAATTTTCAAAAATCGGAATGCTTTCTTCCTTGAAAAGATAATCGCAAAGATTTTTTTTCGCACCGCTTTTTATATCGGTCAGTTTTTTTAAAACTTCAGCATCGTCCGCAAAGCGCTCGAGTTTTCTAAGCTCCTCCGCATTTTTTTCAAAGCCGTCACCTATCAGCTCTTTGATAAAGTCCGAAAGCGGCGGATTGCTTTTTATCAGCCAGCGCCGAAATGTTATGCCGTTTGTTTTGTTATTGAAACGTTCGGGATATATCGTATAGAAATTTTTAAGCTCACTCTTTTTTAGAATTTCTGTATGGAGTGATGCGACACCGTTCGTGCTGAATGAAAAATGTATTGCCATTCTTGCCATATGCACCGTTGCATTATCGTCAATTATATAAACCGTGTTGTCGTTATATTTTCTTCTTATGCGGCTGTCGAGCATTTCAATTATTGGAACTGTTTTCCAAGCTGCACGCTTTAAATACCCGATAGGCCATTTTTCAAGAGCTTCGGAAAGTATAGTGTGGTTTGTGTATGCGCACGAGTTTGTAACGGCATTTATCGCTCTGTCGGCGTCTAATCCCTTTTCCATAAGAAGTCTTATAAGCTCGGGTATTATCATTGACGGGTGCGTGTCGTTTATTTGAATAACGGCATAGTCGGGCAGGTCGTATAGGCGACAGCCCTTTTTTATACATTCGTCAAGTATATATCTTGCCGCCGCACTTACCATGAAATATTGCTGATAAACCCTTAAAAGCCGTCCTTCATCATCGCTGTCGTCGGGATAGAGAAAAAGAGTCAGATTTTCCTTTATGTCCGTTTTGTCAAAATCTATACTTTTATCGTTTGTCAGCGACTCCGATACGCTCTCAAGGTCAAAAAGATGGAGATTTTTCGTTTGACCGTTTGCTCCGACAATCTGCAAGTCATACATTCTTGCCGTGACTGTATTTTCGCCGAGGGGAATATCATAGCATATATCCGTTTTTATCAGCCAGCTGTTATCTTCAATCCATTTATCGGGGACTTCCGTTTGATAATTATTTTTAAAAACCTGACGAAACAGACCGAAGTGATAACAAAGACCGATACCCTCGCCGTTTAAGCCGAGCGTTGCAACAGAGTCCATAAAGCACGACGCAAGTCTGCCGAGGCCTCCGTTTCCAAGTGACGGCTCGTTTTCGGAATCCTCTGCTGCTGATATGCTTTTGCCGTATTTTTTCAAAACCTCATCAACCTCATCATATATTCCGAGATTTATAAGGTTATTTGACAGAAGCTTGCCTATAAGAAATTCTGCCGAAATATAATAAAGCTTTTTCTTTGTGTCGGCACACTTGTTTTCCTCCGCAGCATCTTTACACAGCTTCATAAGCGCATACAAAATATCCTTATCCGAGCAAGCGCTTATATCACCGCCGCAATACGATTTTATTCTCTCCTCCATGTTTTTCCCTTTCCTGCAAACAGCAAATTGATTTTTATATTATTATTCCCGTATAAAAAGCTGTTATACGGGAATTTGAAATATATTATAAATCAAGTGTTTTAAGGTAAGATGAAAATTCATCCTTCAGGTCATCTCTCGACAGTGCAAACTCAACCGTTGCCTTAAGAAAGCCGAGCTTGTTTCCCACGTCATAGCGGTTGCCGATAAAGTCATATGCGTAAATATCTTCTTTTTCACCCAAAAGCGCAAGTGCGTCCGTCAGCTGAATTTCGCCGCCGGCACCTTTTGGTGTTCTTTCTATACATTCAAAAATTGACGGCGTTATTATGTATCTGCCGAGGATTGCAACGTCTGTCGGTGCATTTTCGGGCTTCGGCTTTTCAACAAGCCCGGATACTTTATACGTTCTGTCACCGACTTTTTCGCCGTCAACAATTCCGTATTTTGATACATCGCTGTGCTTAACGGTTTGAACGCCGAGAATGCTTGAGCCGAGTTCCTCATATTTTTCAATCATTTGCTTTAAGCATGGCTTTTCGGGATTTACAACAACATCATCGCCCAAAAGTACAGCAATCGGCTCGCCTGCTGCAAACTCCTTTGCGTAGTAAACGGCGTTTCCAAGTCCCTTTTGCTCCTTTTGGCGAATAAAGTGAACGTCAAGCATATCAGAAACTTTTCTTACCTCGCGGAGAAGCTCTTCTTTTTGTTCTCTCTCCAAAATTGTTTCAAGTTCAAACGAACGGTCAAAATGATTCATTATCGCATCTTTTCCCCGACCCGTCACGATAAGTAAATCCTTAATTCCCGATTCAACCGCCTCCTCGACAATATACTGTATTGTCGGAGTGTCCACAATAGGTATCATTTCTTTCGGAACTGCCTTTGTTGCCGGTAAAAATCTCGTTCCGAAACCTGCGGCAGGTATAACCGCTTTTGTAACTTTCTTCATTTTAATCTCTCTCTTTCTTTTTGTTTGACTGAACGTCTATATTATTATAACAGATTTTGTTTGAAATTTCAATAGTATAAGTGTATTTTGTTTGTAAAATTTAAAGTATATTTTCAAGGCGCAGCTTATAATTGCTCGGCATATGCAAAATAAGCACCTCCAAATCGGCACATTTGGCGAGTGCGTCTGATTTTTCTTCATTTTTGACAAATTCCCTAAGCTCACCGAGACTGCGTTCGAGCTGAACAATTTCCGAATGGTCACCCATTGCCCAGAGCATCACGCTGTGATTTTCAAGATATTCGGAGGCTTTATTTATTTCGGGTGCGGCACCGGAAAAATCATCGTTTTCGATAAGACTGTATATAAGGTTGTTTTTTTCAAGCATATCTCCGGAAAGCCTGTCCATTCGGGAGGTGTAAAATATACTTCCCGCAATTATCGCACAGATAATGGTTAGTGCCGCAAAAAAGCTTCTCATCGTTTTTTGTTCTCCTTTTTCTTCAGCTGAATGTATACGTTGCCGCTTGCATCGACAGACGCAATGAATACATCCCTCACGCTTTTTATATTCATTTTTTTTAAAATCCTTTCTATATCGGAGATGTTTTTTTCGGCGCGCTTAATCTCACCTTTGTTATAGGCACCGTCCGATATGACCGTAAAAGGAATGCCGCAGCTTTGCGAATCATCGGATTTTTGAATAACGCTGAGCTTCCCGTTCGTTTCAAGCACTGCCGCCTCAACGTCTGCAATATTGTAACAGCCGCCAAGGCGCAGCTCCTCCATTAAGTCGCTTATGTTAAACCTAAGTCTTGCAAGTTCTTTTTCATTTACCATGCCCTTATATATAACAATGCTCGGCTCGCCCGACAGAAATTTTCTGAACCACCTGCATTTAAGACTCAAAAACGACATAAAAACCTCTGCAACAATCAGTGTAAGCACAGGCACAATGCCCGACAGCAGCGGTATATCAATCGTCTGCATGGGAACGGAGGCAAGGTCGGAAATCATAATCGCCACAACAAGCTCTGACGGCTGAAGCTCTCCTATTTGCCGCTTTCCCATTATGCGAAGCGAGATTATTACGATAAGATATAAAATAAGTGTACGAATAACGGTTATAAGCAATTTTTTATCCTCCGAAGATTATTCATTACTTATATTATTTTTTGCCGAAATCGTTAAAATAATTCATACCGTCAAGTTTTTTTATTTCGTTTTTTAAAATTATCAGCTGCTTTTTTATTTCCTCCAACTCTTCCTCAACGTCGTTCCTCGGCGGTGTGTACGGACTGCCGAGTGTGCCGTAGCAGCGGTATACGCCGTCCTTTTTTGATGTTTCGATAATATACGGCTCCTTTTCCCCTGATATGTACCGCATCGGTGCAGACCAGCTTTTGCAGTCGGATGATGCCGAATACTTTACCATACCGCCCGACAGCCACTGCAAAATGTACTTTCCGCCGCTGAAAAAAAGAAGCGGTTTTTCCGATAAGCTGTCGGATATGACATCGCTTTTGTCAACATATATTTTCCCACTGTCGGTGTATGTCAAATGCTCCGCACCGCAAGCGTAAAGAACACACGGATTATCACCCGTATCGGATATTTTTACAAACTCTTTTTCTCTGCCGTGAGCAACATCTGCATATCCGAATCCGCTGTCGCACGTAAAATACGCTTTTGACGCACCTATGCAGTAGCTTGTGTGACCTTTTTTCAGCGGCGTAAGAACGTACGGTTTTTCGGAGCTGCCGAGTATGCAGTGAAACAAAAAGGTTTTGTTTTCATAATCCGTTTTGTAAAATAAATCGAGAAAGCCGTTTATATTTGTCAGCGTAAAATCGTATGGTCTTATTCCGGGATTGCCCGGAATTACCGTAAACGGCTGCCTGCCCGTTTGAAGATAAAC
>CAKSPW010000076.1 GCA_934486495.1 uncultured Clostridia bacterium | reverse complement strand
GTGCTGACGTAGATGAGCTTGTAAACAAAATAAACGACTATCTTGCATCAAAGGAAGCGTAAGCAATTGCGGACAAGGCTCGGTTATTTTCGGGCTTTGTCACGCATCAAGTTTTAAGCCGCAGGGCAAAATTCAAACATCATAATTTTTTGAAGGGATTGGTAATTGTGGATTATATGAGCGAATATAAGCTTTGGCTTGAAAAGGCGGACGAAAAAACACGCAGTGAGCTCGAAGGATTAACGGACGAAAAAGAGATTAAGGACAGATTTTACTGTAATCTTAAGTTCGGTACGGGCGGACTCAGAGGTGTAATGGGCGCCGGAACAAACAGAATGAATAAGTACGTTGTGGGTAAGGCAACGCAGGGACTTAGCGAATATATAAAAAGCAAGGGCGAGGAATGCATGAAGCGCGGAGTTGTAATTGCTCACGATTCGCGTAACAACTCACGTTCCTTTGCGGAGCATACGGCTAATGTTTTGTGTGCGAACGGAATTAAAACATATCTTTTCAATTCGCTCAGACCTACACCGATGCTTTCTTTTGCCGTAAGATACCTCAACTGCTATGCCGGAGTTGTTATAACCGCAAGCCATAATCCAAAGGAATATAACGGTTATAAAGCATATTTTGAGGACGGCGGACAGCTCCCTCCCGAGGCGGCCGACAAGGTTCTTGAATATATTGATAAGGTTGATATTTTTGCGGTAAACGATAAATCGGACGTATCGGCACAGATTATCGGCGATGAGGTTGACGAGGCATATTATGCCGAGGTTTTAAAACAGCGCCGCAATAAGGATATAGATAAGAAAGGTTTTAAGCTTGTCTATACTCCGCTTCACGGCTCCGGTAACATACCCGTTCGTGAAATATTAAAGCGTTCGGGATTTGAAAATGTATTGCTTGTTGATGAGCAGGTTGAGCCGGACGGTAATTTCCCGACAGTAAAATCGCCTAACCCCGAAAATAAGGAGTGCTTTACTCGTGCAATTGAAATTGCAAAGGAAAACGGCTGTGACCTTATAATCGGAACAGACCCCGACAGCGACAGAGTGGGTATTGTTGTAAGAGCGTCTGACGGCGAATACGTTACAATGACGGGAAATCAGGTAGGTGCGCTCCTTTGCGATTATTTACTTTCTCAGCCGGGAGTTCCGTCAAACGGTGCCGTTATTTCGACAATTGTTTCCACAAGACTTATAAAGGCAATTTGTGAGAAGAAGAACATAAAATATTTTGATGTTTTGACTGGCTTTAAGTTTATTGGTGAAAAAATTCATCAGTTTGAAATTGATAACTCTTACAGCTATGTGCTCGGACTTGAAGAAAGCTACGGCTATCTTGTAGGTACTTATGCACGTGATAAGGACGCTGTTGTTGCTTCAATGCTTATAAGTGAAATGGCTGTTTATTATTCAAAGCAGGGCAAAACTCTCTATGATAAAATGAACGAGATTTACTCGGAATACGGCTATTTTAAAGAGGGAGTTTTCTCGGCGGAGCTTAAGGGACTTGACGGTGCTGAAAAGATTAAAGGAATAATGAAGAGCTTAAGAAACGTTGATAAGGCTAAGTATAAAATAGCTAAAACCGTTGATTACTTAAACGATGATACGGGACTTCCGAAGTCTGATGTAATGCAGTTTGAGTTTGAGGACGGAGGCAGCTTTATAGCACGTCCCTCGGGAACGGAGCCGAAGATTAAGCTTTATATGAATACAATCGGCAAGGACTCGGCCGATGCGCAGGCGAAGGAAGAAGCGCTTAAGAAAACGGCGCTTGAAATTTGCGGTCTTTAATTAGCCGCGGATGACTTTCGGCAGATTTAAGAGCCTTGATTAAGGCTTGGTAATATTAATAAAAACGGCGGCGGATTTTGATTTGAAATGTCGGATTTTTATCTGACTTTTGAAAAATTCAAATCATTATCCGCTGCCTTTTAATTGCCTGATAATTCAAATTTAAAAATTAAGCTTGATTTTTCTTTTTGTATGATATAATCTATTAAGTAACTTTGGAGGCGAGATGGTATGGTATATATTATTCTTCTGCTGTCGGTGCTTACTTTGTTTATGTTTCAAGAAAACGGCGGACGGGTTTGAAATCCACGATGTAAAACGTTTGCCGAATATCGGAAGCAAGATTCTTTTTAGATTCGGCGACAGGGAAGCGCCTGCAATTTTCTTTGAAAAATGCAAGTCGGTTAAGATAGAAAACGTTACCGTTAATTCATCTCCCGGAATGGGCGTTATATGTCAGGGCTGTACAGATGTCAGTCTTGACAGATACAGCGTTTCACCGAGCAAAACAGAGCGCGCGGTATACTGCTTGCCGCAAGCGGTGATATACTTATTGAAAATAACCGTTTTCACGTTCCGGGTGCCGCAATACTGCTTGAGTCGGATTCATATTATTGGTATGAGTCGGGCGCAATTAAAAACCTTGTTATAAGAAATAACGAGTTTTGCGACTGTGCATACAGAAGCGAGTGGGGAGAGGCGGTAATATCGGTTGTATCTCCGCCTGTGATTTGTGATGATTTTTATCTTCATGAAAATATAGTAATAGAAAAAAATCTGTTTGATAATTGCCCGTGCGCCGTAAATGCCGTATCGGTAGACGGACTTGGAATGAAGGATAATAAGTTTATCGGCAGTGATTTGAAAAAATAAAAGGATGTACGCTTAAATAAAAAAAATACCGCCGGGTAAAATGCCACAGCGGTATTTTTTTATTTATCTTTTACTGTACAGGTTTTTTTGAAACAACGCTTTTAATTACAAACAACGTAATAATTGTAATTGCAATCTCTATTACAAGAAGTATAATTGCGTTTTGGATAAATGCCGCAAGCAGATAACCGACAAACGACAGCGCTGCAACCGTTGTTGCATACGGAAGCTGTGTAGATACGTGATTTATATGGTTTGACATAGCACCTGCCGATGACATGATGGTCGTATCGGAAATAGGTGAGCAGTGGTCACCGCATACGGCGCCTGCAAGACAAGCCGCAATACCGATTATCAAAAGCTCGCTTGACGGGTCAAAAATAGCCGTTACAATCGGGATAAGTATACCGAATGTTCCCCATGATGTACCTGTTGCAAAAGCGAGCAGGCAGGCAACAATAAATATAATTGCCGGGAGGAAGTTTGCAAGGCCTGTTGCAGCGGAATCCATAATAGAACCGACAAAATCGGCAGCACCCAAAAGACCGGTCATGTTCTTAAGCGATGTTGCAAAGGTAAGAATAAGTATTGCCGGAACCATTGCGATAAAGCCCTTTGGTATACATTCCATTGCTTCCTTAAAGCTTACAACTCGTCTTGCAACAAGATAAATAATTGTTAATATAAGTGCAACCAAAGCGCCCCACGGGAGTCCGACTGTCGCATCTGTGTTGGCAAATGCCGTTACAAAATCAGAGCCTGAGAAAAATCCGCCGACATATATAAGTCCGACTACACACAATATAACAAGGATAATTACAGGAAGAAGAAGGTCGATAACCTTGCCCTTCGGGTTTACATTCGTATCATCGACATCCTCGTCAACTCTATCACCGCAGGTATAAAGGTCGCCCTTGTTAAGAGCGTTGTACTCGTGAAGACGCATCGGACCGAAATCAAATTTCATAACCGAAATCGCAACCACAAACACAAGCGTAAGCAGTGAATAGAAGTTATACGGAATTGCACGAATAAACAGCTCAATTCCTGAGTAGCCGGTACCTTTTGTAAATTCAGAAACGGCAGCCGCCCATGACGATACGGGGGCAATCATACAAATCGGCGCTGCTGTTGCGTCGATAAGGTAAGCGAGCTTAGCTCTTGAAATCTTATGCGTATCCGTTACCGGGCGCATAACACTGCCGACTGTAAGACAGTTGAAATAGTCGTCGATGAAGATAAGAACACCGAGAAGAAATGTTGCAAGCTGTGCGCCCACACGTGATTTAATATGAACGCTTGCCCATCTTCCGAAAGCCGCACTTCCGCCTGCTTTGTTTACAAGCGCAACCATTATTCCGAGTATTACAAGGAATAAGAAAATTCCTGCCGTTCCCGAAATTGCGGCAATAAGTCCTTCGTTTATTACGTTGTCAAGTGTTGCAACCGGTGCAAAGTTTGCGGAGAAAAGACCTCCGAGAACTATACCGATAAAAAGTGATGAGTAAACCTCTTTTGTTATAAGCGCAAGACCTATTGCAACGATAGGCGGTACAAGCGACCAAAATGTCGCATGGAACATACTTACAACAGCTTCGCCGTCCTCGCCTTCGGCAAATGCGGCAACAGATATTATCATAACGGCCGCAAAGGCAAGAAGAGCAAACAATGATTTTTTGCTAAAGATTTTTTTCATTTATATCCTCCCCGTTTTTTATATCCGATAAAGCATCAAAAAAAAGCATGATGCGAAAAATGAGGTACGCTTTCATGCCGTTTGGTGATTTGAAATTATGATACGATAGCGCTCCACATTCTGTGACAGTGAACCGCATATTTTGCGGAACCCCAACAAAAAAGCTCGGGTATAAGCCGTTTCGTTTCGGCGAAAAATCCTTTCATCCGCTTAAAAATACCCTTTTAAAAAGCGGACTACTGATATTTTTCGCACCTCTATCAGATATTTATTTTTAGTACTTCATTAATAATATCACAAATTTTTTCAATTGTCAAGATTTTTAGAAAAAATAATATTTATTTCCGAACTTTTTGACTTTTTTGTTTTTGAATTTTTTTGCGAATTTCAAAAATGGTATTGACGTATTGTTCATTTGGTGTTATAATGATATTAGATATGAAGAATATTTGTCGAAAACAGTCACATTATATTTAAAACGGATTCTGACATCAAAGAAATTCTGAGATGAAAGATGCAGTGCTTTGTAACATCGGTGCGTCTTTTTAGGGCGCACTTTTTTAATGAAGGGAATGGTTATAAAAATGTACAATCCAAAATCACTAAAGGCGGACGAATTTATTTCCGATGAAGAAATCATGGAAACACTTGCGTATGCAGACGCACACAAGGACGATATGGGGCTGATTGACAGCCTTATCGAAAAGGCAAAGCTGAGAAAGGGTCTTACACACCGTGAGGCATCTGTTTTGCTTGCGTGTGAAAACGAGGAGAAAATAAACGAGATTTATAATCTTGCCGAGCAGATAAAGAAGGATTTTTACGGCAACAGAATAGTTATTTTTGCGCCACTGTATCTTTCAAATTACTGCGTAAACAGCTGTGTTTATTGCCCGTATCATATCTCAAACAAGCATATTCCGCGTAAAAAACTTACGCAGGAGGAGGTAAAAAAAGAGGTTATCGCACTTCAGGATATGGGACATAAGCGACTTGCAATTGAATCGGGAGAAGACCCGGTAAACAATCCGATTGAGTATATATTGGAGTGCATTAAAACAATTTATTCGATTAAGCATAAAAACGGCGCAATAAGACGAGTAAATGTAAACATTGCCGCAACAACGGTTGAAAATTACAGAAAGCTCAAAGAAGCCGGCATAGGCACGTATATACTTTTCCAGGAAACATATCATAAAAAAAGCTATGAGGAGCTTCACCCGGCAGGTCCGAAGCATGATTATGCATATCATACAGAGGCTATGGACAGAGCTATGGAGGGCGGTATCGATGACGTTGGTCTTGGTGTGCTTTTCGGACTTGACAAGTACAGATACGAATTTGCCGGACTTCTTATGCATGCTGAGCATTTAGAGGCTGTTCACGGAGTCGGACCGCATACCATAAGCGTGCCGAGAGTTAAAAAGGCGGATGATATTGACCCGTCAAAGTTTGACAACGGTATAAGCGATGAGATTTTTGCAAAGCTTTGTGCACTTATAAGAATTTCCGTTCCGTATACGGGAATGATTATTTCAACACGTGAGAGCGAAGCGTTAAGAGAAAAGGTTATAAGACTCGGTGTTTCGCAGATAAGCGGCGGCTCGAGAACATCTGTCGGCGGATATGCGCAAAAGGAGCGTCCTCACGATACGGAGCAGTTCGACGTTTCCGACCAAAGAACTCTCGATGATGTTGTAAATTGGCTTATGAAAATGGGATATATACCGTCGTTTTGTACGGCTTGTTACAGAGAGGGAAGAACGGGCGACAGGTTTATGAGCCTTTGCAAGAGCGGTCAGATTCAAAACTGTTGTCACCCGAACGCACTTATGACGCTTAAGGAATATCTTATGGACTATGCGGGTGAGGATACGAGAGAAATAGGCGAAAAGCTTATTAAAGCAGAGCTCGACAATATACCGAAAGAAAAAGTAAGACAAATTTGTGAGGATAACCTCGTGAATATAGCAAATGGGAAACGTGATTTCAGATTTTAAGGAGGCATAAATATGTCAATGAGCGCAGTACCGTCATCCGAAAGGATTCACATCGGCTTTTTCGGCCGAACAAATGCGGGAAAATCAAGCGTTATTAACGCAGTAACAAATCAAAAGCTGTCTATCGTTTCCGATATTAAAGGAACGACAACCGACCCGGTTATAAAAACAATGGAGATTTTGCCGATAGGCCCTGTTGTGATAATTGATACTCCGGGTACGGACGATGATACTCAGCTTGGCAAAAAAAGAGTTGAAAAAAGCTTTGAGGTGCTCGGCAGATGCGATGTTGCAGTTGTTGTGGTAGATTCATGCATCGGTATCACGGACGAGGATAATGCGCTTGTAGAAAAAATAAAATCCATGAAAACGCCGTATATTATATGCTATAACAAAAAGGATGTTTCGGACACGGAGCAAAGCGGAGATAATGTAATTTCCGTCAGTGCTCAAACGGGCGAGAACATAAATGAATTAAAGGAGCTTATTGCGAAAAAGGCAGGAAACTTCAGCAATAAAAAAATAATCGGTGACAGACTGAAAAAATCAGCATGTGTTGTACTTGTAATACCTATTGACTCGGCGGCACCGAAAAACAGAATCATACTTCCTCAGCAAATGGTTTTGCGTGAGGTGCTTGATGCGAATGCGTGCGCCGTATGTGTTCAAACGGACGAGCTGGGCGATGTGCTTGGGAAAGTAAAAGCTGATATTGTAATTACCGACAGTCAGGCATTTTCCGCCGTTTCAAAAATTGTACCCGAAAATATTCCGCTCACATCTTTTTCCGTGCTTATGATGAGATATAAGGGCGAGCTTGATGTCACATATAAGGGTGCTTCCACACTTGACGTGCTGTCGGATAATGATAACGTGCTTATATGTGAGGGCTGTACGCATCACAGGCAGTGCGACGATATAGGAACGGTTAAGCTTCCGAAATGGATTGAAAAATATACAGGAAAAAGTCTCCGCTTTGATTTTACAAGCGGCGGAGAGTTCCCGAAAGATTTGTCGGAGTACAAATTGATTGTTCACTGCGGCGGATGTATGCTTAACGAAAAAGAGATAAAACGCAGAATTTGTATTGCCGAGGAGCAGAATGTTCCGATTACAAATTACGGAATTGCGATTGCAAAAATAAACGGCATTTTGGATCGTGCCGTTTCGGGTGCAAATTTAATAATGTGATATATATTGCGGCAGGAGAAACCTCTCTTGCCGCAATGTCTTTTTTTGAAAAAACGTAATTTCACATTTATTTCACACAATTGCTTGAAATTTTTGCGGAAATGTTGTATTATATTATTAGTATAAATTAAGTGCGTACGCAAATTTAAGGAGGGTGAAAAGCTATGGCAATTGAGGTGTTTAATCGGTATGAGCATAAGTATTTGATAAATGCTAATCAGCTTGAGACTATTCTTGCGGAGGTTCGGCTTCATATGCGGTACGACCCGTATAACAAGGACGGAAGATTGTACACCATAGAGAACATTTATTATGATACCGATGAGCAAAGTCTTATACGTCGCTCACTTGAAAAGCCGCCATTTAAGCAAAAACTCAGACTTAGGTCATACGGCGAGGAAAACAGAGTTTATCTTGAGATAAAGAAGAAATCGGACGGAATTGTAAATAAGCGGCGAACAGCGCTTAGTCCTGAAGAGGCTGACGAGCTTTTAAAAAACGGCAGTATAGCCTTAAAAAAACATATGAATAAACAGATTGTATGCGAAATACAATATTTTCTTTCGATATATGATGTATATCCAAAGGTATATTTGGCATATGACAGAATGGCTTTTTTTGACGAAGAAAATTCGGACCTTAGAATCTCCTTTGATTTTGCAATACGTTCAAGAGAGTGCGATTTATCTTTTGAACAGGGCGATTGGGGTGAGCCGCTTTTTGACGATGATATATGCATTATGGAGGTTAAAACAGCATATGCAAAGCCGTTGTGGCTTACAAAGGTTATGACGGGTTTGAAAATAAATCGTGTCAGCGTTTCAAAATACGGAACGGAATATATGAAAAACCGTTGCAAAAATACAGTTCTTATTGGAGGATAATCATGGATACTTTATTTAATGAAATACTAACAAATGTTACACAAACACTTACAATTAAATCTACTGCTGTTACAATGCTTGCTGCACTGATATTCGGAATTTTAATTGCACTTACGTACTATAAAACACAGGAGGACAGGCTGTACCAGCGGTCACTTGCGGTAACGCTTTTAATGCTGCCAATGATTTTATCGGTTATAATTTTATTTGTCGGCAGTAACGTGGCAAGGGCATTTTCTCTTGCCGGGACGCTTTCTATCATAAGATTCAGAAGTGCTCCGGGCGATGCAAAGGATATCGGATACATATTTTTTGATATTGCGGCAGGGCTTGCCTGCGGTGTTGGTCTTTACGGATACGGCGCAGTATTTGTAATCGTTCTTTGTACTGTAATGCTGACGGTTGAAAGAAAAAATCTTTTTGACAGCAAGAAAAAATTCAAAACTCTAAGAATAACCGTTCCGGAGGATTTGAATTTCAGCGGTGCATTTGATGAGGTGCTTCAAAAATACACGTCAAAATATGTGCTGACAAAAGTGAAAACTGCTGATCTTGGCTCTCTTTTTCAGCTTAATTATGATGTGTCACTCAAAGACGGAGCAGATGAAAAGGCGTTGATAGACGACCTTAGAGTGCGCAACGGAAATCTTACAATAATTTTATCCGAGGGTGAAAGGCGGGCGAATTAATATGAAAATCAGAAAGAGAATTCTTGCGAGTGTATGTGCACTTGTATTTGCGCTTTGCGATACCGGTTGTGGGGCAAGCGATGCGGAAAACTACAAGGATGTTTTAAACGGTAATGATATTGCGGATGTGTTCATAACCATTTCAAATGAAAATTTAAACGATATGCTTGAATATGCCGCAAATGAGGAGTATCACAGTGCAGATGTGGAAATAGGCGGTGTGAAAGTAGAAAATGCAGGTATAAGAACAAAAGGCAATTTAACGCTTAACAGTACGGTCAGGAGTGACTCGGATCGTTACAGTTACAGAATAAAATTTAACAAGTACGTAAAAGGCGGAAATTACCTCGGTCTTGACGAGCTTTGCCTAAACAACTGTTATATGGATACAACTTATATGAGGGAATATCTGCATTATGAAGCGCTCAAATATCTCGGAGTCAGCACTCCGGAAACTGAGTTTTGCAGAGTTTATATAAACGGAGAGCTTCAGGGACTATATCTTGCTGTTGAAGCAATTGATGATACATACCTTGAAGAAACTTACGGCAAAAACTATAACAGCGGCAGTCTTTATAAGATGGAAAAGGGCGCAAGTCTTAAGTATGAGGATGATGAGCAGTACAGCTATGCAGAACTAAAAAAAGGTGTTGATGATGAGAAAAGCGGTCTTAAAAAGCTCATAAAAACACTAAATAATATATCAGACGGCAACAAAGGAGATATAGAG
>CAKSPW010000075.1 GCA_934486495.1 uncultured Clostridia bacterium | reverse complement strand
AACAACTATTTATAAAATAATATTGCTCAATTTCAGCATATGGGAGAATCGAAACCCCAACAATTGACAAAGAGCCTTATTTTGTTGATTATTTATAAACAAAATAAAAACGGCTTGACAAAGAGTGATAAATTTTTTATAATAATATTGTATTTGTGTTGTCGGAGAGGGCTTTATGATGGATATAGTATTATTTTTGTGCATTATCTGCTGCGTTTGTTTATGGATTGCGAAAAAGAAAGGCATTTTTGTCATTGCCGGTGTTTTTTTCTTCGGCTTGGGCTTAATGGTTATTTCAAATTGTATCAGTATAGAAATAAATCAGCTTGTCAGGCATAAGGTTTTGGTGTCTGATTTTTTGTCGGTATTTGTTTTAAAATTAATAGGCAGCGTCAGTGTTTCTGATACGAGGATAATTTCGCTTGCCGGAGAGCTTATAATACTGCTCAGCTTTCCGGCGCTTGCAATGCAGCTTTTTCCGAAAAATAAGCTTCTTTGGCTGCTTTTTATACCGATAGCGGTGTATTGCTTTATCAATCTGCCCGATACGAAATATAACCTTTACCTGATGAGAATTGATGAGAAAAAGGTTCGCGAGCTGTATGCTCTTAATTCAGCCGTAATTATTTTTTATTTTGTTATGCCTTATGCTTTGGCTTTTTACAGGAGGCTTACAACAATTATGATTCCGACAAAGAAAAAATTTTTTGCGGTAAACTCTTTGATTATAGTATCTGAGCTTGTTTTTCTTGTTTTAATGGCGTGCAATAATATAAATGATATTTTCTTCTACAGCACGGATATATTTTACAGAAAAGGCGATGTATATATAGGTGTTCAGTATTATCTGTTATTTTCACTTGCAGCGGCTATGGAAATTATAACGGCTTTGGATTTTGCAAGAGTAAACCGATATATCGGCTCTTCCGGACCGGAGCTCTTTGATAGCTCTCCGGAGCTTGAAAAAACGCTCAGGGGCGTTTTGCATACATACAAAAATTTCTTTTTTGCAATAAGAATGAATTCAATGCTTCTGATGAATAAAGCTAAGGCAAGCGGAGAAGAGGTTGACAAATCTGTCACGGAGATATATAACATAACCGATAACGCGCTTTTTACGCTGACAATGCAGCTTGATAAGCTCGGCGGAATAGGAGCGCTAAATGATGAAAGGGTTAATATTACCGAAATGCTTGACTATTCCGTTGAAAAGGCGGTTGTTCCCGAAAATATTAAGGTTAAGGTGAATTTCATGTCAGATGTGAAAACATTGTTTTGCGATATGTTTTTAATGACGGAGCTGTTTTCAAATCTGATAAAAAATGCCGTTTCGGCAGTCGGTGCGGCAGGTGAGCCTAAAATAGAAATAAATATTTTAAGTGAAAAGGAATGGGTGCTCATTGAGGTCTGCGATAACGGCTGCGGCATTGACAGAAAAAATCTCAAAAGCATTTTTAAGCCCCTTGTTTCAATCAGAAATGGGCTTAACGATTGGGGAATAGGGCTTTTTTACGCAAACAAAATAGTATCTACATTTAAGGGATGCTTATATGCGGTTTCCTATCCTAATCAAATGACAAAATTTCAGGTTTATTTGCCTAAGTATTAATAATTGCGGGGTGAGTTTGTGAATAAAATAAAGGTGATGATTTGCGATGATATGCAGGCGCTGATTAATTGCTTCCGAGTTGCTTTAAATTTTGTTGACGATATAGAAATTGTCTGCACGGCAAATGACGAGAAGGGCTGTCTGAGCGGACTTGAAAGATATAAGCCCGATATTTTGCTTCTTGATATTCAGATGGACGAGCAGGATTCGGGAGTTAAAATCATTAAAAAAATCAACGAAAAAAGGCTGTCGGTAAAAATAATGATGCTTACCATACACGAGGAGGATAAATATATTTTTGACTGCTTAACTATGGGTGCAACCGATTATATGCTGAAAACAACGCCTGTTGAAAAAATAATAGAGGCGATAAGAAATGCGTATAATGATAAAACCGTGCTTAATCCCGTTATTGCGAAAAAGCTTATTGATGAGGGAGCAAGGCTTCAGGAGCGGCACACAAACAGCATCAGCCTTTTAAATGCAATTGCGCAGCTTACCGCTACGGAATATAAAATACTCCGCCTTGTTTATGAGGGCTATTCCTACGAGGAGATTGCAAAGCAGAGATTTGTTGCGCCGGTAACGATAAGAACGCAGATTAACAAGATACTTAAAAAATTCGATATGTACAGCGCAAAGGAGCTGATTGCACAGCTAAAGGAAAATCAGCTGTTTGATTTTAAATTTTAATAAATCACAGGACTGCGCGGCAAAGGTCAATCGACCTATGCCGCGCAGTCTTTACTCTTAATATCTCATTTTTATGTGTGTTGATTATATATCAACTTTTCACCCGAATTATTGACGCGTCATGTATTGCTATGATATAATTTTTTTATAAAAAAAACAGAAAGGATTTTGATTATGGGAAAAAATCTAAAAAGAATTGCTTGCTGCCTGTCGGCAGCATCGCTTCTTGCCGCATTGTGTTCTTGCACGGCGGAAAAGGACGGCATTAAAAAGATTTCCGTATGGTCACCCGATTCACATTCAAAAACGGTGATGAATAAAATCGTGAGTGACTGGAATGAGTCGAGAGGAAAGGAGCTTGGAGTTGAAATTGTTTACGAAATAAAGGAAAACGATATTCAGCAGACGGTTGATATGGCTTACGAGTCGGAGCAGGCGCCTGATATGTTCTCATCCGTTCAGGTGGAAAAGCACGCAACGGCAAATCATATTGTGGCTCTTGACGATATGGAGGGCGGAAAAGAGTTTCTTTCAAAATATGACCCGGAAAGCTATTTGGGCAGTAAATTTCAGTATGACGGGAAGACGTATACCGTTCCGGCAAGCGTTAATACGTTCGGACTTGTTTATAACAAGGATATGTTTAAAAAATACGGGATTGTAGATGAAAACGGAGAGCCGACACCTCCGAAAACCTTTAAAGAAATGAGAGAATATGCAAAGCGCATGACAAACACGGCAGAAAAGGATTACGGAATTATTTTGCCTATGAAGTGGGGAGCCTTCTATTCCGTTGACGTCGGTCAGCTCGCGCAGGGGTCAGCAGGCAGAATTACATTTGACTGCACGAGCGGAAAATATGATTTTTCAATTTATAAGCCGATTTATGAAATGTATCTGGGCATGAAAGAGGACGGAAGCATTTTCCCGGGAGAAGAGGCTCTTGACAATGATACTGCAAGAGCATATTTTGCAGAGCGGAATATCGGCATGAAGCTTGCCGGCTCGTTTGACGTCGGCGTTTATAACACTCAGTTCCCGGCAAAGTGCGACTGGGGCGTTGCACCGTATCCGAGAGAAAATGAAAATGACAGATATTATTACTATTTGGGTACGGGCGGATCATACTCGATAAGCACAACGGCAAGGGGAAAGGCGTCTGATGAGGTTCTGCTTGAAATTTACAATTTGTTTGTAGGACCCGAAACGGCGAAAAAGCTTTATCAGGAGGGAATGTCGATTTATTATGACGCTTCCGTGCTTGAAGGAATAACGCCGGGAGGAGCATTAAAGGGCTGGAGCGATTTTGCGGCACTTGTAAACGTAAGCAAGCCGCCCTACAAGGATCCGGGCGTTATATTAAACGGAGTTCAGGACGTAAAGGATTACTTCTATCAGGAGGTATGGACAGGTAAGGTCACCGTTGACGAAGCAATTGAAGCCTTAAACGAAAGATATAATAAGGGCATGGATGAATGGTTTGAAAATAATCCCGATTACAAGAAAGAGGATTATTTAAATCCCGATTTGGATTTGAGAATTAAGGATTGAAGGGACAGCAATTTTTATGACTACAAGATGTAATAACATTTCCGATGTGAGAAAAACGAAGAGGTATAAGCAAAAAGCTAAATGGTGTTATATTTTACTGACGCCGGCGATGATAGGTTTTTTGGTTTTTACGATTATACCGCTTGTATGGGCAATTTCAAGGTCATGGTTTTTTTATAACGGAATATCGACGCAGACGCGGTTTATAGGCTGGGAAAATTTCAGGCTGCTTGCAGGCGACAAGCAGTATTGGCAGTCCGTTTTAACAACGATAGAGTTTGCCGTTATGAAATTGCCGATAGAATATCCGCTTGCGCTTTTGGTTGCCGTTTTGCTCAATCAGAAAATAAGGGGAATAGGCTTTTTCAGAACGGTATATTATATGCCTTATGTTATAAGTGTGTCGATAAGAGCGCTGATTTTTGCAAGTATGTTTACATATTTCGGCTTTATAAATACGGTTTTAACGGATGCGAGCATATTAAAGGAGCCTATCGACTGGTTCGGGACAAAAATGGGAGCTATGTGGGTTATTGTTTTGTGCGACGTTTGGGGAACATTCGGGCTTAATGTTTTATATTTCCTCGGAGCGCTTCAAAATGTGCCGGAGGATATATATGAGGCTGCGGAAATTGACGGAGCGGGAAGGCTGAGAAAATTTTTCTCAATGACGCTTCCTATGATTTCGCCGACGCTTCAGATTATGCTCATGCTTTCGATTGTCGGAACGCTCGGTGCCGGTGAGCTTATGCTCGTTTTGACAAACGGCGCGCCCGGCGGTCAGACGTTCAGCGTCAATGCATATATTTTCAGCCATTATGCGCCCGGCATTAATCAGTCGGGAATTAACATAGGCTACGGCTGCTCGCTGTCGCTTGTAACCGCGCTGATTATGACGGCAATAACAATAGCTTATAATACATTCAGCAAAAGGATAAGCTATATTAACAGATAGGGGGATAATTCGTTGAGAAAAAGTGATAAGGTGTCAGCGGTAATGACAGTTGCGGTTTTACTTGCGTTAATGGTTGTTGTGGTGTTTCCCATTGTTTATGTCCTTGCTTCATCGCTTAAAACAAATTCGGAAATTGTAGCATATCCCGGAAGGCTTATAACGTCGCATCCGACCTTTGAAAACTATGCTGCGGCGTTCACCTCGGATGTTTTCGATTTGAAGCATATGCTTGCAAACAGCCTGTACTATACGTTTTTCTGCGTTTTGTTTACGCTTGTTTCATCGCTTACGGCAGGATATGTTTTTGCAAGAGGCGAGTTCAGACTAAAGGGCTTTTTACTTGCCTGCTTTTCGCTGAGTCTGTTCTTTTCAATGGGAACGGTAACTCTTTATCCGACGTTTGCGATACTGAGATTTCTGCATATTCCGAAATCGCTTACGGGACTGCTGTTTATAAAAATTTTCAGCATCGGAATAGTAAACTTATATCTTGTAAGAAGCTTTATATATTCCATACCTAAGGAGATAGACGAGGCGGCGGAAATAGACGGCTGCAATTTTATTCAAATTCTGATTTTTATAATTTTGCCTATGCTTAAGCCGATTATTGCAACTATAGGAATTGTTGCGTTTCAGGGCTCATGGAACGACTATCTTATGCCGATGGTGTTTACGCTCAGCAGTCCAAAAAGCAGACCGCTCGTTGTCGGGCTTGTGGCGCTCAGTCAGTCAGGTGAAGCGGCGGCAAATTACAACATAATTTTTGCGTCTACAATTCTGGCGCTTGCACCTGTTTTGATTGTTTATGCGTTTTGCAATAAATATTTTATTTCCGGTCTTGCGGCCGGTGCGGTAAAGGGGTGATAAAAATATGAAAGGATTTATTAATGCTTTGAAAACGGCTCCGGCGGTGCTTGTTATATTGTCAGGTCTTGCTTATGCGGATTTTCAGCCGTATACAGAGGATTTTGAAAGCTATAAAACCGGCGCTGTATACAGTGATTCGCAAGTAACATATACCGTCACCTGCTCGGAGCGTCCGGAGCTCGGGGAGGCGACAATGAGCAATTCGTTTATTATGAATGCGCCCGGCGGAATGTATTCGGACGACAGCGCTTACACTGCAAATGCGGCAGAGAATGTCTGCACCTATGCAAAAACCGGGGATACAACTCTAAACGCCGTGTTCGGCGGTCTGAATAACGGCTGGCATGGAAGATACAGCGCCGCAATGACTGAGCTAAACGGCAGGGGCGGCGTTGATGCCGGGTTTAATCAGTATAACAGACGGCTTGCGGTTGTTGACTTTAGCGGAGGAAAGGCGCTTAGAATTAATCCGGCAAAAAATTCGTATATTGATACGTATTCCACATACGGAAATGACAGCGTTGAGCTTACCGATAACACTCTTTGGTCAACCGATTTTTACGTAAGCTCCGTCGCGTCAAACGCGTCGTTTGAAATAGCTCTGAGCAAGGGAAGCTTCAGTGAGCCTCAGTATTTGCAGCTCGGCGGTCTTAATCAGGGAAGAACGGCTTTAAAGCCGCTCGTTAGTGTTGACGGAGAGCTGAATGTGATATTATTCGGCGATGAAGCCGCAGGCAGTATAAGCAAAAACACATGGTATACGGCAGAGATACTGTTCCGCCTTGACGGAGAAAACGCCGTGTGCAATATCAGAATAAAAAACACTTCAACGGGTGAAGTGGCAGCGTCATATGACAGAGAAATAACCGATTACAATTTTTCATCAAAAATTGCCGGGTTTGACTATCATGCAACGTCAACCACAGCAACAAGCGGTGAGAGCAACGTGCTGATAGACAACATTTCAATCAGGAGTATGGATCTTACCGCAAAGCTTGTTTCAACAAGGCCTGTTGCACTGACAAACGCGAAAACGGCAATTGATTTTTCATCCGATGTAAATCCCGAAACGTTAAGCAGCGATACAATAAGGGTATTTTGCGGAAAAGAAATACTCGATGGAATTACATTTACAAGATCGGGAAACAGAAGAGTTATTATTTCTCTTCCGGAGCTGAAAGCAACAAGCACCTATCGGATAGATACAACGGGTGTTGAGGACGTGAACGGGATAATGTCAAAATCATCAGTAACATTTAAAACGGGTGATTTAATATCGGTTTCGGGAGCGAAAAAAACAGAAGGTGGTGTTGGTTTTAAAATTACAAATAATTCAGGGAAAAGCGAGAGCGTTGTCGCGGCGGTCGTTTGCGAAGGCGGCGCGGTGATAAACGGATTTTTTTACCGCTTGGCAAGCCTTGAAGCAAAGCAGACTGAGGAAATTTTATTCGACGGAATATCAGACATTGCTTCGGATGCGGTTTACATCTATATTTTATCGGATATTAATAATCCTCAGCTTGTTTTGGCAGATTCGGTAAAGCTATAAATTAATGAAAGGAAGGGTATTTATTATGAAAAGGATTATTTCAGCTTTGATTGCCGTGAGCATGAGTGCATCTTTGTTTGTAACGTATGCAGGCGCCGACTCTGCATATCAGATAAGGATTAATACGGCAGAAAGCAAAAGAAAAGTCAGTGAGGATTTGTTCGGCGTGAATTTTGACTGGATTATAAACGGGAAAAATTATGTGACAGATTATGACGGCAATGATTTTTCGCCGAATATGCTTGTAAAATCAAGCTTGAATGAAATAGCGCCGCCCGTTATCAGACTGGGCGAGGACGCGTCGGCAAAAATCAGCTGGAAGGATACGATAGGTGATTATTCCGAAAGACCGGAAAAAACTCTTTGGGGATATACGGGGGCTATAAAGCTCGGACTTGTTGAAGAAATAAAATATTGGCAGAGCATAAATCCCGATGCTTCGTTTACGTTTACGGTTAATCCGTATGAAAACGTGTCCGATATTGCCGATCTTGCGGAGTTTTTATCCGGAGATGAAACAACCGAATGGGGAGCAAAAAGAATTGCGGCAGGAATTGAAAATCCGGTTAATATTAAGGCATATCAGCTCGGAAATGAGCAGGACTGGACAGACAAGCTGTCGGCAGATGAATATCTTTCATATGCAAAGCCGGCAATAGAGGCAATAAAAAGCCGTGACGCAGCTGCAAAAATCGCGGTTATCGGCGGAACGAGTATGTATAATCAATATCTTAAGGGCACATATGACGATAGCTTTATGACAGGTGTTGTTTCGGGCTTAAAAAATGATGTTGATTATGTTGCGTTTAACTGGTATATGGCATGGAACAGACAGGATATATTAAATGAGCTTTTAGATAAGGTTTCAAATTCTCTTGACAGTATCGGAGCGACAAATGTTAAAATTTTTCTTTCCGAAATTGCCTGCGCAAGCAGCGGCATAATGGACGAAAAGCCAAATGCGCTTTGGGGCAGCATGGAGCTTGCTGATATGTATGCTTCGGTGATGAATTCGGCAAGAGTCGGCATGATTGCATATCATGGATTTCATACAGGACCGTGGGGAATAATCTGGCTCAATCCAACTAAAAATGAGTCGGGAATAACGGGCAACGGTCTTGTTTATAAGGCTTTTGAAGGGTTTATCGGCTCAAATGTTGTTTCATCAGAGGTGACCGGAAGCGGCTTAAGCGGATTTTCGGCAGTGACAGAGGACGGAAGAGTTCAGATCGCTTTGATAAATAAAAATTCGGGCGCTGTTAATACCGCAATTACCTTTGCGGACGCAAAAGCATATAATCTCTCACGCAGCACCGTAATAAGCGGAAGTGATTTATATGCAATTAATACGGAAACAGTTTCGTCAATTTCTTCAAATGAGGTTAAATATGATGAAGGCACGGGGGCGTCCTCGTTCTCTGTTCCGGCATATTCTGTATGTATTCTTGAGCTGTCGCCTAAAGCAGAGAAGGAGCTTTACGCAGAGGATTTTTCTTCGTCTGATATTGACAGCTTTACGTCCGTAACCGACGGAGGCTATGCACAGATAACCGACAGCACGCTTGTTCTGACGGACGACAGCTTCGGAAATAACTTTTTATATCTTCCGACAGATATGTCGGGCATAGGCAGCTACACGTTTGAGGCAGATGTTGTGCTTGATTCGGATCTCGGAATTGTTTACGGAGCGTCTGACGCCGAAGATCTTACTTCGGGCGGAAGCGGAAATATTATTAAAATTAATTCGTCATCCGTAACGGACGAGTCGTATAACGGCGGAAGCTCGTCGGTCGTTTCGTCAAAAACGGGTCTGTCGCTCGGAAACACAGTTCACGTTTTGCTCAGCGTAACGGACAGCAGTATAGTATTTTCTGCCGATAATTTTGTTGTTTTCTCAAGAGCAAACAGCGGAAGCGGATTTGGAAAAATAGGATTTTATTATTCATTTGCTCAGGACAGCGTTGACAATATTAAAATAAAAACAACCGAAAGCAAAAAAATGATTGCTTCCGCTTTTGAATATTCGGAGGACTTTAATTCGGTTCCCGACGGTGAGCTGCCGGAGGGCTATGAGGTAAGAAACGGATTTACAAGAGCATGGGTTGAGGACGGAAGACTTCATATTAATACAGATAAGGACTGGCATCATATAGGCTCGGTTGTAATAAATCAGTTGGGGTTTGTAAATAAAAAGGATTTGACCATTGAAGCCGACGTCACATCAGGCGGCTATTCAAATGAAGCATGGAACGCAATGGGCGGATTTGTTTACGGCTTAACCGAAAAAGGAAACGGCTCGGCGGCGCTCGGCACATGGGAAAGCACGGGCAGATATGTTGTTTTGGATTCTGCGGAGCCGGGCACGGTTGCAAAAGGCGAAATAGGAGGCAGCGGCTTTGTTTCGGAGGGAAAAACAGTTAAGCTTAAAGCCGTATTCGGAAATAATACCGTTCAGCCGACAATATTTGTTGACCAAACAGAGTATTCGCCGTCAAACATCATTTCAAAAACAGCTTCGGATTACGGAGAAATCGGGCTTTTCAGTCAGGGAAGCGAAATAATAATCGACAATCTTAAAATAACAGGTAATTCAGTTAGCTATTATGCGGACGATGAGTACAGCGAGGTTCTTGAAGACGTGAGCTACTCGGACGATTTTGAGAGCTACACGCTCGGACGCGGTGACTGGAAGAGAATAACCGATGCTGTTAATGTGTACGGCTACAGTCAGCTCGGAAACGGCGGCAGCGGCTGGTCAATTGAAGAGGCGGACGGAAACAAATATCTTGTTATTGATTCGGGCAATACCGATTATCCGTATGTTGTAACGTTGCCAATGCTTGACGTTGTTCAAAACAACGGTCTTACAATGGAAGCGGATATGTGGGTGAAGCCCGGAAGCACAACTCCTTCGGGAAGCCATAAATACGGCGGCGGCTTTATTTACGGCTGGGACGGAACCTCTGCAAGTTTCGGAACGGTTTCACATTCAGCCTGCCAGGACACAAGAGTGAGCATTACGAATACGGCGGTAGACGGAATTGATAC
>CAKSPW010000074.1 GCA_934486495.1 uncultured Clostridia bacterium | reverse complement strand
ATTCAAATGTGCATTGAATTTGCGGTTGAGCGTATAGAAATAGATAAATAATGGGGGTGTTTTAAATGTTTGAGATTTCAAAGGTAATAAAATACGAGGGTGATAATCAAACCTTTGTGTGGAAGCACCCTTGCGAGGATTTTAATACAACTTCGCAGCTTATCGTACATGAATCACAAGAGGCTGTTTTCTTTGCAAACGGTCAAGCTCTGGATTTGTTTGAGGCGGGACGATATACACTGAAAACAGAAAATATTCCGCTTTTAAGGAATATTATAAATCTTCCGACAGGCGGAAAGACACCGTTCCATTGTGAGATATACTTTGTTAATAAAGCGCATCAGATGGCGATAAAATGGGGTACGGACAGTCAAGTTCAATATATGGATCCGACATATCATTTTCCGCTTCAAATAGGATTGTCGGGTGAAATGACTCTATCTGTGGAAGATTCGCGAAAATTGCTTGTTTACATTGTCGGAACAGAGAAAATATTGACGCAGAAGGACTTGACACAAAAATTCCGTGCTTTGCTTATGTCGAAAATTAAATCATACATAGGCAGGACTATGCAGGAGGCATCTTTTTCTATATTTGAAACCGATTCTCATATGAATGAGATTTCAGAGAATCTGCATAAGATGTTAATTCCTGATTTTAAGGAATACGGAATTATTCTTCAGAAATTTTATGTAACTAATATTGCAAAGCCTGACGGCGAAACCGCCTACGAAAAGTTCAAGGAGCTTCATATAAGACAGTATTCAGATGTTGCCGAGGCACAATTAAAGCAAACGCTTGGTCTTATTGATGAAGAAACCGAGAAAAAACGCAGAATTATTGAAGCGGAAGGCATTGCCGAAAAGCGAAAGATAGAAGGATATACATACGCACAGGAGCGAGGGTTTGATGTTGCCGAAAAAGTGGCAGACAATGAAGGCGTAGGGAATTTTTCAAGTCTTGGCTTAGGCTTGGGATTGATGGGCGGTGTTGCCGGAACCGTTGGGAATATGACGGAAAAATCACTCAAACAAACCTCGTCCGAAACCGCATCTGACGATATGGCGGAATTTAAGAAAAAACTTGAAAAACTTATTATGATGCGTGATATGGGTGTAATAACCGTGGAAGAGTTTAATCAGCAGAAAATCAAGATGATGGAAAACTTATAATTGGAGGGAGCATTATGGGATTTACAAAAAATAAGGCTTGGAGTATTGTAATTGCACTTATATTGATCATCGTGTTCAATGTGACAATGTTTATGCTGCCGCTTGAACATGGCATAATGTTTTGGATAGGCTACAGCTTTGAAATCTTTTCGGTTATATTTTTGTTATCTGTAACGCTGGTTTTGTTAAATAAATCAAATATAAACGATAAGTTTCACGGATTACCTGCATTATCTGTAGGCTGGATATATTTCGTTATCCAAACATGGTTGTCGGTAAAACAGATGACAGACGTGCAATTCCCTTATACATACGGGATTATAGGAGATGTTGCTTTAGCAGCGCTCGCAAGTATCTTGCTGATATTGACTTTTGCTGCCGGGCGTGAAATAAGACGGGTTAAAAAAGAAATTGACAAAAAAGTATCTTATATAAGAAATCTTCGTGCAGACCTTGAATTGCTTAATGTGAAAGATTCGGATGCGGCAAATGTAATATCCAAATTAGCAGAAACTGTTCGGTTCAGCGATCCGATGAGTCATTCAATGCTTTCCGGTATAGAACATAAAATCTTCGAAAAGTTTGATGTGTTAAAAGACAATACAGACAATGCAAGTATGGTTATTGCAATCTGCGGTGATATGCAGCAGCTTTTAAAGGAAAGAAACGAAAGGTGCAAGACTTTGAAAAAAGTGCCGGAACCGCAAAGAGAAACAGATAATTCCGGAGCGGGCATTATATCCGCTGCTTTTGGCGTTGTCAGCATAGCAATTTTAATTGGTTTAACAATATGCTTTGTTTTTATACCGAACAGTAAATATAACGAAGCTATGGCACTGTATGCACAACAGCGATATGAGGAGGCTGTGGTTGCCTTTTCTGAATTGGGCAGCTATAAAGACAGCACCTATAAGGTTGCCGAAATAAATGAAAAAATAACAGATGAAAAATATGAGATTGCTGAGAGTTATTATAAAGAACAAAATTATGTTGAAGCGTTGAAACTATATTCGCAATTAGGAGATTATAAAAATTCAAAGGACAGAATTGAACAGATACATAATAAGTTTGCCAATGGCGGAGAGATATATTTCGGTACATATAAGGGAAATACGGTACTTTGGACAATTCTCAAAACAGAGCAGGACAGAATGCTTCTTATTACAAAAGATTCGGTTGAAAACATAGCTTTTAACGATGAAGTCAAAAATATAACTTATGAAAATTCAACGATAAGAGATTGGCTTAACTCCGGTTTTGTAAAAGAGTTTTCCGAAGGACAAAAAGAAAGAATTTTAAAACAATCGGAAAATTCCGATGACGAAATATTTATTTTAAACAAAGAAGAATATGAAAAATATTCAAAGAATTTATCGTTTAATACGGATTCGGATTGGTGGCTAAGGACAAAAAACCATGCCGGAATGATGTTTGTAAATAAAAACGGCGAAGTGAATGAAACAGGAGAAAGCGTGGTCAGAGCCATAGGAGTGCGTCCGTGCGTTTGGATAAGCCTGAAATAAGAAGGAGTAAGAAATGATATTTAAATGTAAAATATGTGGCGGAGAGTTAAATGTTGACAGAGGACAAAGCACGGTTGAATGCGAATACTGTGGTGTAAAACAGACCCTGCCGAAGTTTTTTGACGAAAGTACAAAGCTGATGTATGACAGAGCGAATAATTATCTGCTTCATCAGGAATTTGACAAGGCTGAAAACATATTCAGGCAAATTCTGCACTCGGATAATGCGGACTCTGAAGCATATTGGGGATTGGTGTTGTGCAAATACGGTATTTTGTATGTTAAAGACCCTAAAACAAAAAAATATATTCCGACTTGTAACCGTACATATTATTCATCAATTTTTGATGATGAAAATTACAAAAATGCCGTAAAATTTGCAGATGAAGAAAAGGCGCAGCTATATAAAACCAACGCAAAAACGATTGATGATATACAGCGCAGAATTATCTCTGTTTCAAAACACGAAAAGCCGTTTGATATTTTTATTTCTTACAAGGAAACCGCTGCAAACGGCGGACGTACGAAGGACAGTGCGGCTGCACAGGACTTGTATGAAAAGCTGACTTTAGAGGGTTACAAGGTGTTTTTTTCAAGAATCACCCTTGAGGACAAAATCGGAACGGAATATGAGCCGTATATCTATGCGGCTCTTGCGTCAAGCAAGGTTATGATTACTGTATGCTCATCAAAAGAAAATATAGAATCTGTGTGGGTGAAAAATGAGTGGTCAAGATTTTTGGGGTTCGCCCAAAGAGATAACTCCAAAACAATTCTGCCGCTTTATTTTGATATGGATAAATCGGAGCTGCCGGACGAGTTTGCCAATCTTGCGGCATACGATATGCAAGAGGACGGTTTTGAACAGGACTTGATTCGAGGAATAAAAAAGCTGATACCCCTGCCGGTAATGGAAAAAGAGCGCAGAAAGAAAAGGAAAAAGATATTTGCACGGATCGGCGCAGGGATTGCGGCTTGCGTTGTTGCCGCTGCGGTTTATATGATTCCGTGGTTTATGAAGCTGCCCGAATATAATGCTGCAATGCAGCTTTATAACGATAAGAATTACCCCGAAGCGACCTGGGCATTTGATAAAATGGGCGGATATAGGGATTCGAAAGAAATGAAACAAAAGTGCGAGCTGAGCTGGAGGAAAAGCTTGGCAACAGTGGTGACAGATGATTATTACATTAATGAAAACGGGTATGTCGAAAGCTATGGCGAGCAAGGATTGGAAAACGATTTGAATTCCGGGGAACATGGGAGAGTTATTTCTATTTTGCCGGTATACGCATATATTTATTCCAATAATCCAGATATTGACGGCATTTATTCCAGTCTGTACGCTTTATATGAAGACGGAACGTATATAAATTCTTACGAACGTAAAGTATATAATGAATACAGTCAGCTTGACATAAATTATTTTACTGCTATAGGGGATGAGAAAGAAATCATTCAAATGCTACCATTAAACTATAATGCTCTGTTTGATGACACCAGTGGTATTATGCTTACACTACATTCTGACGGAAAAGTTAAATATCACAAAATATCAGATGTCTTTAACACTAACTATGAATGGATAAGTGATGTATTATTATGGGAAAATATTGTTAAGATAAAATCATTTATATGTCAAATAGATTGGGGTAAGGCGGCTTATATGATAGTAGGTATAACAAACGACGGAAAAGTAAAAATTGCAAGTAACTATATAAATGAATTCAGCGGAACTTATGATGATATATCAAACAATTTCAATCGTTTTAATGACTATGATAATATCAAAGATATGTATTTGGACTTTTATATTGATAGTAATGAAATAATAAATCAATTTAATTTTGTAGCAATTAGTAAGGATAAGGAAATGTATTGTATAAATGGAAATTACTCTGAAAATATATATAACAATGTTAAAACAGTAGAATTTTATGATCTACATATTGATTCGTACAACACTAAGTTATTTCTTTATGAATTGCATGAAAATGGGAATTTTACAGTTGATGATAAAATTCTGTTAAAAAATATTGCATACATTAATAACTGTTTTGCGGTAAATAATTTCGGAGAAGTGTATTCGTATAAATGTCTTGACATAGTTGGAGACAAAATGATAAAATCATTGAATATTAAAACTTGTGTATATGATGAATGGAAAGAAAGGTAAAAAACGATGCGATGTTCTTTGTGTGGAGGAATTTTAAAGCATGATAACGGTTTGTATGTTTGTGAAAACTGCGGTAACATACAAACTATAGAGAATTTTTTTGAAAACATACAGGTTTTTATCTGTTATACAGAAGAAGATGAGCAAAGCAGACGAAGTAAAGATAGTATAATTGCTCAGGAATTGTATAACAAGCTTTCGGCGGCTAATATTAATGCTTTTTATCAGAGAATCTCTGCCGACGGTTTATTTGGCGAGGACTATGATAGAGCATATGAAGTTGCCTTAAACCATGCTAAAATAGTGGTAATGTTAGGAACGAGAAATGAGTATTTTGCAAAATTACAGACTTCTGTTTACGATAAAATTAAAGACAAAACCATAATACCGGTGTTTTCCGATATGTCTGCGCAAGATTTATCGGAGGAATTATCAGCGTTGCAAGCAATAAATTATGAAAACATTGGTGCGGACGTTGATTTGGTAAATAGAATTTTAAAACTATTGGGTCGAGAAAACGATGTTGAAATATATAAACGTCAAAAGAAATCAAAATCAACAAAATACATAACGTTTGGTATAATTACAGTGTTACTTTCGGCAGCTGCGGCATACGCAGTATTCGGAACGCCATACGTATTGAAGAGTAAAAAATACGCATATGCTGAAAAATTGGTTGAAGAACAAAGGTATACAAGCGCAATAGAAGTTTTGAACGATATAATTGAATACAATAATTCGGATAATTTATTAAATGATATTTACAATAAATATGACGGTTATTATTATAATGAAGACCAATCGATTGGTTTGCATTTAAATACCAACAATAATAAAAAATCCGAAATCGAAATTGAGATATCTAATGATGATGAGGTAATTGCTTTTAATGCCTCGTCCACAATTGATGAGAATACCATAAACTTTACTTTTAATAATACGGCGAAAAATGGCTACGGAACAATATCTTTAACGGATACGGGTTTGAAGCTTTATATTTCTATAGATAACGATAATGTTGAATACTCGCAATTTTTTGAATTGCAAAGCAAGTCTGACGTCCCGGTATCAAAGAAAATTACAAAAGACATAATTATTGAATGGCTGAGTAAGAGAACCACAAAATCCGACATTTTGTTGCAGGGATATAAACTTAAAAACGTTGATTCTATATATTTCATTGAAAACACTGATGTTAAACTGTTATTTATCAACTTTGATTTATATTTATCAGGAGAAAATTGGTTATATGATTATAAATTAACTTATAGTGATATGGAAACAGATGAATATTATTTATATGCCGTCTCAGCTCCAGCCGAGATTTTAATGCCTAATCTTATAAACAAACCTGCAGAATGTACTGTTGTAAATGATATACTATATTCCCCGTTTTCTGATTTGTTGTTTCCTGCTCAGGAGGTTTTTGTAAAACCAGAAGCTACAGAAAGTACAGAGAATAACATTTTAAAGGACTCAACTCGTGTTTTTGTATCATCGAAAGCAGTTTTAGGTAAGTATAATTGGTATGATTTATGCTACCCATACGTTTCATCAAAAATACATGAAGATATGTATGTAGAGATAGTTGGTGATGAAAAAAATAATTTTATTGCATGGGGTACCGAGTTAGCACACCTTGAAAATGAAGTATCGAGCTACCATAAATCCGGAACATATATTCTATATAGCATTGACAAAAAAACTTTTGATTATACAGTGTTAAAAGAAACTCCATTTGAAAATGAATCGGATGTTTCTGTTCTTAAAGAATTTTTGGGGAAGTATGCAAATAGCAGTGAATATTTATATCATATGGACAAAAAATGAAATATAGTTAATAACGAAAGGAGCATTAATAAAAACAATCATCACCGATTGTCTTTATTACAAAAGAAAAAATGATATTCAAATGTAAAATATGCGGCGGCAATTTAGATGTAAAACAAGGTGAGAGAATAACGGTATGCGAGTATTGCGGAGTAAGACAGACCATACCCACATTTATTGAGCCAAAAATCGAAGAAATATACAACCGTGCGAACAACTATTTAATGAACAACGAATTTGATAAAGCAGAAAATTTATTCAATCAGATTTTGTACAATGACAAAACAAATGCGGACGCGTATTGGAACATATTGATGTGTCGTTACGGCGTTTCATATGTTAAAGACCCGGCTGACGGAAAATATATTCCAACCTGTAACAGAACGCTCTACAGTCCGATTTTCAATGATGAAAACTATAAAAAGGCAATACAATATGCAGACAACGCACAAAAGGAGTTATATGCTGCGGACGCAAAAGTAATAGATCAAATTCAAAGCGGCATATTGGCTGTATCGCGGAAGGAAAAACCGTTTGATATTTTTATTTCATACAAGGAAACCTATATGAACGGAATAAGAACGCTGGACAGTATAGCTGCACAGGATTTATACGAAAAACTGACTGTCGAGGGCTACAAAGTGTTTTTCTCAAGAATCACTCTTGAGGATAAAGCCGGAACGGAATATGAGCCGTATATCTATGCGGCTCTTGCGTCAAGCAAGGTTATGATTACTGTATGCTCATCAAAAGAAAATATAGAATCTGTGTGGGTGAAAAATGAGTGGTCAAGATTTTTGGGGTTCGCCCAAAGAGATAACTCCAAAACAATTCTGCCGCTTTATTTTGATATGGATAAATCGGAGCTGCCGGACGAGTTTGCTCATTTGCCGTCATACGATATGAAAACTGAGGGTTTCGAGCAGGATTTGCTCCGAGGTATTAAAAAACTGATACCGCTTCCAATTATGGAAAAAGAACGCAGAGAAAAAAGAAGAAAAATCTTGAAGAAAATCGGAATAGGCGCTGCGGCTGTGTGCGTAATCGCCGCCGCTTGCGCAGTCCCGTGGTTTATGAAGCTGCCCGATTATAACGCTGCAATGCAGCTTTATTATGATAAAAATTATCCCGAAGCAACTTGGGCGTTTGATGAACTCGGCAGCTACAGAAATTCAAAGGTAATGAAAGACAAATGTGAAAAAAGCTGGAGGAAGAGCTTGGCGAACACAGTATGTACAGGTATTTCAAACAATGAATGCGGAGCGTACTACATTTCACCAAACGGAGCTATTGAACATTTGAGTTATGACAAAAGAGGAAAAGAAGAGAGCAATCTAAAAATAAATAATCATGGCAAATATGTATCAATAGCTGACGGCGCGTTTAAATCTTTATACGCACTGCATGAGGATGGATATGTAGAAAATTCGTCGGACAATAACGAAATTAGCGAAAACTGGAATGATATTATCCAAATCTCTCCTATGCTTAATTGTACATCTGTTGCCTTAAAGTCAGATGGCACCATGACATTTGGTAGATTAACTTATAAAAATGAGGTAAATGGATATACATTTTCTGATAATTGGTTAGAGACATTAAAAAATTGGAAAAATATTACTTCTTTTGATTGCTTTGTGGATGGAATTGAAGGATTTTGCACCGATGCAATAATTTTAGGAGTGCAGGGTAATGGTAGACTGTGTGGTGTTAGCTTTAGTTCTAAATTTGATGATGCAAAAAATTGTTATATTGATGTTGCAGATAGTATGTATCTCGATAAAATATTATCTAACTTTTCGGATGTGAAAACAGTTCGTTGTTGCTATGAATACCCCAAAATTGCAATAACCGCAATAACCAATCATAATACCATTCAAATTTATGATGATAAATTTTATGAAATATCTGCGGAAAATTTAATAGATATGATTCCAAAACTTGACTATAGATTGTTGCCAAGAATAACTAGGTTCTATAAGCTGACAGATAACGGCAATGTTATAAGTGATGGCGATAAAGTTATTCTTAAGGATATTGTAAAGATTTGTGATAGTGCTACTATAGCGAGAAACGGTACAATTTATTTGAGTGATGAAAAACAACCTGAAAAATCTATAGTTTTTGACGAGTGGATCGAGAGGATGAAATAACATGAAATGTAAAAATTGCGGAGGAAGTTTAGCCTTTCATAACGGAATATATATTTGCGAAAAGTGCGGTTTACAACAAGCGATCTCATCATATGAAAACACCGAAATATTTATTTGTTATAACGAAAATGACGCATATGGCAGAAGAAGCAAAGACAGCGTTATTGCTCAGAATATTTATAATAAATTAGAGGATTCCGGCATACGCTCTTTTTATAAAAGAATATCCATAGGAGAGTTAAGCGAAGATGAAGCGGAAATGATCACAACGACTGCGCTTGACAAAGTGGAAATAGTTGCAGCGGTAGCAACCGATCCCGAAAATTTTCGTAAATTGATTGAAAAGTATGGCGAAAAACTTAAGACAAAAAAAGTAATACCCATATTTTCGGGTATGAATGTAAATGATATGCCCCCGGAACTTAAGTCCTTGCAGGCAATCAATTATGATGTGATCGGTTCTGCGGAAGACCTTGTAAAAAACGTATTAAAGCTTTTGGGCAGAGAAAGAGATATATCTGTTATAAATGAGACGCAACACACTAAAAATCATAAGAAGACATTTATTATGATTTCTTCGGTTGTTTGTGTGATTATAGTTATGTTGACGACCGCATATATTGTTTTTGGAACACCATATGTATTGAAAAACAGAAAATATGTATATGCTGAAAGATTGATTCAACAAGGTGATAATTTAAAAGCCATAGAAGTGTTAAAAGATTTAAATGATTACGAAAATTCATCTAATTTATTAAAAAGCATATTTGATAAGTATACCGGTTATTATACTACAACTGATGAAAAATATAGTATTTTCTTTAAAATATATGATAATGAGAATTCCGTGTTGGAAGTAACATTCTATGATTCATCTAAAGGTCAAATAAAGTTTTCGTCAGAAACTGTTGTTGAAGGAAATATTTGTACTTATTACTTTACAGATACGTTAAATAATCAGGGAAATGCTTCTGTCGAACTGTTAGACAACGGCATAAAAGTATCCATAAAAACCGAAGAACAAGAGGCTGAAAATTATATTGATAATTGTAAAGTACAGTTTAACTATGCGGATAAAAGCGATGCTCCAATAATAAAAAACATAAACAGAGAATTATTGCTGAATTGGCTGAAAAAAGGAGTATCACGAGATTACATTATAGCTCAGGGTTATGAATTGGAATATACAGAGCAATTGGGTAACGGAAATGCCGGGTGTTTATATCAAATAAAAAACACGGATGTTCAAATTGAGGTTAATGAATATGACAATATACCAAATGTAATGAGTATAATGGCTCCTGCCGCGTTAATTATCCCTGATGCGATTAACACCAATATGAAATATATCAATAAGGATTACATATTGTATATTCCGTACGGGGAACTTTGCATGGGTGTAGGTCCAACACAAGAAACAGGAAATATCATCGCTAATGAAACAATGGTTGCCGTCACATCAAAGGCGATGTGTAAAAATATGAATTTGAATAATTGGGACAATTGGAATAGAGTTCTGATTGATATGGCTTATTCACATGATATTGCCAAAGATATTGCCAACCGATATAACGAAGATATTTCTGTTGCATTTTTTAATATATCTGCCGTTAAAGGCAATATGTATTTAATCTATACCAGAGTTTATATAAACAGTGTGTCCATTTGTGTTTTTTATAAGCTAAACGTCGAAACGGGAGCGTTTTCATTTGTTTGTGATATTCCATGCGCAAGCGATGTGGATTTATCCGACTATCCCGAATATTTCGGCGAGTTTATCGGCGGTAAAGTTGAAAACTGAGACGGCGCAAAGTCTCGCTCTGCCGGGTACGCAAATTGGCAAATAATTTCGCTTAGAAACAGGGGTCTAAAGTCTAGAT
>CAKSPW010000073.1 GCA_934486495.1 uncultured Clostridia bacterium | reverse complement strand
CTTCTGTAAAACGCAGCTCGGCCACAGTGAAGGCGGAGAGATGAAATTTCTATGGACTCGCAAGCTACGAGCGTCGGAACGGAAATGCGATAAAAAGTTAATAATAGAAAGGAGGGCGTCTTTATCATGAAAGAAGTACCTATTTGGGAAAAAAGTAATTTAACCTTAGAAGAGGCAGCAGCTTACTCTGGCATTGGTATCAACAAACTTAGAGTAATTTCGGACAAAGAGGACTGCGAGTTTGTTTTATGGGTTGGTACTAAAAGACTAATTAAAAGAAAAAAATTGGATGAATTTATAGAAAGAGTTTATTCCATTTAGAAATATCAAATTATATTCAAAGTATTGTTTACATTCGAAAAAATGACTTGATTTTTTGATATATATATGATATAATAATATATGATATTTACAAGCATCTTTCCAATGTAAATTAGAAAAGGAGCTGATAGTATGTCAAAAACTACAGTAGCAAAGAAAGGAACAAGCAGAAGATTAGATAAAAACCGAATAACATTAAAAGTTGGAGAGTCTCAGCGCGCAAATGGAACATATAGTTATCGTTGGACATCAATAGACGGAAAAAGACATGATATATATGCAAATTCTCTTGAAGAACTTCGAGAAAAAGAAGAACTTATTGTTATCGATTCACATGACGGTATAAAAACTGAAACTCGCAGTATTACAGTAAATGATATGTTCGACCAATGGTGTGAGTTAAAGCGTGGTATCAAAGACAATACTCTTCAAAATTACAAGTATATGTACAACATGTTTGTAAGACCAAGATTCGGCAGAATTAAACTATTTCAAGTAAAAAAATCTGATGTCAAACGATTTTACAACACAATGGCAGATGAAAAGATTTTAAAAATCTCAACCATTGATAATGTACATAACATATTACATCAAGTTTTTGATTTTGCCTTAAATGATAACATTATAAGGGTAAATCCTACAGATGATATGTTAAAGGAATTAAAAAAATCTCATAACTTTTCAAGAGAAAAACGCAAATCTCTTACAATACCTGAACAGAATTTGTTTATTAACTTTTTGAAAAACAATTCTCAATATAATCATTGGTATCCAATTTTTGCAGTGATGCTTGGAACAGGAATGAGAGTTGGGGAAATAACCGGATTACGTTGGTGTGACATTGATTTTGAATGTGGGTTTATAAATGTTAATCATACACTGGTTTTCTATAATCATGGCGACAATAACGGATGTTCATTTAGTGTAAACACTCCAAAAACGAAAGCAGGACATAGAACAATACCATTATTACCAGCGGTAAAAAAAGCATTAGAAATAGAAAGATTATCGCAAAATGAAAACGGTATTAAATGTACTGTTCAAATTGATGGATATACGGATTTTGTTTTTGTAAATAGATTCGGTGCTACACAGCATCAAGGGACTCTGAACAAAGCGCTTCGCAGAATAATACGAGATTGTAATGATGAGGTTCTTTTATGCTCCAACGAAGAAAATCCAGTTTTGCTTCCTCCATTTAGTTGTCATTCGTTGCGACACACATTTACAACAAGAGCTGTTGAGTCTGGAATGAATGTTAAGGTCTTGCAGGAGATATTGGGACACAAAGACATTGCTACAACATTAGATATCTACACAGATGTCACGAATGAGACAAAGCAAAAGGAAATTGTTTCGCTCGAAAGTATTCTTGCAGAGTTTGCCATCTAGGTTTACACCAATGTACACCAATTCGTACACCAATCTTCCTGTTATATACAAAGACTTATGTAGTGTTATTGAAGATTTAATTTGGGATAGCAGCGTAAACCGTAGAGATTTAGAGATTTATGCGTGCTTATATAAAAATAAAGACTCTTTTCCCGACAATGAAGCCGCTCGATAAGCAGGAAAGCAAAGCGTCAAAGAGCAATGCCACATCGGCAGAGCCTAAGAAAATAGATTTTTCAAAGGTTAAAATCGAACCTATTTTTGAAGAATCGGTAGACTTTGAAACATTTTCAAAATCAGATTTCAGAGCCGTAAAGATTTTAGCGTGCGAAGCAGTGCCCAAGTCCAAAAAGCTTCTTAAATTTACTTTGGATGACGGCGAGCGCAAGGACCGTGTAATTTTAAGCGGTATTCATGAGTACTATGAGCCTGAGGAGCTTGTGGGAAAAACTGCAATCGCAATTGTTAATTTGCCGCCGAGAAAGATGATGGGAATTGATTCCGAAGGTATGCTTATATCCGCCGTTCACGAGGAGGACGGTCATGAGGGACTTAATCTTCTCATGGTTGATAGCTTCATACCCGCAGGCGCAAAGCTTTATTAATTCAAAACTATGAAATTAAAATAAGGCTTTTTCGACCTCTAAATAGTGACATATCAGAGTAGACATTTTTAGAAAAAATAAAAGCACACGAAAAACACGCATACCACCATAAGAAGTGATATGCGTGTTTTTTAGCAACTCCGTTTGGCAGTCTGTCAGCTATGATTACTGTTTTATCAATGACCGCCGCAAAGGCGGTTTTTATCAGATTTTTTTATATGCTTTTTTTCGTCAAAGTCTTTACACGTATGGTTGACGGTATCATAATCGCATAAAAAGCAATCAGGAAAAACGGAAAAACTCCCATTCCGAACACTTCTCCCAAAACGCCGCACAAAACAGGCGAAAGCATTATACTCACATAAGCCGCCGCCATTTGCACTCCGATTACGGACTGCGAAACATCCTCACCGAAGCTCTCCGGCGCAAGATAATTAAAGTTCGGGAACAGCGGTCCGTTTCCGAGTCCTATCAAAAACATTCCGAGCGTACATAAATACAGTTTTCCCGGCAAAAGCAGCATAAGCAGTGCAAATCCCATTATAATCTGACCTATTTTTATAATACTCCAGCTGTGCAGCTTTGTCGCCAATATCCCCGAAAAAAGCCGTCCTAGAGTAAGACCTGCATAGTATATTGCTATAATCTCCGCCGCCTTTTCCGCCGCTATACCCTTGTATTCGACAAGGTATGTACTCCCCCAGCTGCCGCACGTCCACTCGATAGCGCACGAGGTTATAAAAAGACAGCACATATACCCCACACCCGAAATTTTAAGTGTTTGCGCCAAGGAAAGCGGCTTTTTACTCTCTTTGCCGCCATGTACCTCCTCGCCATGCACCTTTTTCCAAATCGGAAGAGTGACAAACAAAATCACCGTTATTACCGTCTGAATCGCAAAAGCAATTCTGTAACCGCCTCTCCAGCCGTATCTGCCCGCAATTACAAGCGACATTATGTACGGACTCAAAGATACGCCGATACCGTAAAAGCAATGAAGAAAGCTCATATGCGTTGCGTTATAATGTACGGCAACATAATTGTTAAGCGCAACATCAATCGCACCTGCGCCTATACCGAGCAGTATCGCAAGCGCACACATAACCCAAATATTAGGTGCAAACGAAAACCCGAGAAGTCCTGCCGCAATTAAAAGCGTACTGTATGCGCTGACTTTGTTTGTACCGAGAGCCGATATAACTCTTGCGCTGATTACGCTCGATATTATCGTTCCGCACGCAATGATAACCGTAACAAAACTGCCGAACGAAAACGGCAATCCCATTTCGCCGTAGATAGCCGGCCAAGCCGTGCCGAAAAGCGAATCGGGTATTCCCAAGCCTATAAAAGCTGTGTATATTACAATAAGAAGCAATGTTGCCATATATAAATCTCCCGTCAATCAAAAAGTGATATAATTTCCTCGCTTGAGAGACTCGAAAGCGTAGAATTATTTACATTTACAACGTCCTCGGCAAGTGAACGCTTTTTCTCCTGAAGCTCGATTATTTTAGCCTCAATCGTATTCTCCGACGCAAGCCTTATAACGTGTACATTTTTATCCTGCCCTATCCTGTACGCACGGTCCGACGCCTGGTCTGTTACGGCAGGGTTCCACCAAGGGTCGTAATGAATAACCGTATCGGCTCCCGTAAGGTTAAGTCCCGTTCCGCCCGCCTTTAGCGATATAAGAAAAACTTCGCATTCTCCGCCGTTAAATCTGTCTGCAAATTCAAGCCTTTTCTGAGGCGGTGTTGAGCCGTCTATATAAAAATACTTTATGCTCTTTTCACGAAGTCCCGACGCTATAATGGAAAGCATTGAGGTAAACTGTGAAAACACAAGCACCCTGTGTCCCGACAAAACGGCAGTATCAAGCATTTCGTACAATAGCATCAATTTTCCGCTCTGCGCCTTGTATGCCGAGTCGAAAAGCGACGGATGACAGCTTATTTGACGCAATCGCAAAATCAGCGTTAAAACCTCTATATTCGCACGTCCGTCCTCGCACATTGCCGCAAGCGCCTTGTCCTTTGCAATCATTCTGTACGACACATACATTTTCTCCTGCTCGTCAGTCATTTTCGCATAAACAATATCCTCTATCTTATCGGGCAATTCCGAAAGCACATCTTTTTTCATTCTGCGCAAAATAAACGGTTTTATTTTTTTTCTCAGCTCCGACAGCACCTTATCGTTGCCGTCCTTTACAAGCGGCATTTCATAGTTTTTTCTGAAGCTTTCATAGTTTTTCAGATACCCCGGCATCAAAAAATCAAATATTGACCAAAGCTCCTTAAGCGAATTTTCAATAGGCGTACCCGTAAGCGCAAATTTGCCTTTTGCACGGATTTTTTTAACCGCACGTGCGCTCATCGTCTGCGGATTTTTTATTGCCTGCGCCTCGTCCAAAATGCAGTATTCAAATTCAAAATCGGAATAAACCTTAATATCACGTCTTAAAAGCGCATACGATACTATAACAAACTCATATGCGGAAATATTTTCAAGCTTCTTTTCCCTCTCGGGTGCCGAGCCGTCAATTATAATCGCCCTTGAGCCCGGCAAAAACTTTGAAATTTCATGAAGCCAATTATAAGTAAGCGACGACGGCGTAACTATAAGCGACGGTTTTTCCGGATTTTCGCCCTTTATAAACGCAAGCGCCTGAACGGTTTTACCGAGTCCCATATCATCGGCAAGTATTCCGCCGAAGCCGAAGCTTGTAAGCTGTTTCATCCAGTTTATGCCGTCCTCCTGATAACCTCTGAGCGTTACGGTAAGCTCGTCCGGAATATGCGCCTTTGATTTTCTCGTTTTTTCAACATAATCCTCAAGCTCCTCCGAACACGTTATATCCTCGCCGCTTGCCGCACACAAATACAGCATATTATACTCCGGCAGATGTTTTTTCTCAAACTTATCGCCGAATATACCCTCAAAAAACAGCATTTTTTCGGTTATTGCCGATATGTCGTAAAAATCACCGCTGACGTTTCTGTAAAATCTGTTCTTAAGCCTTACCGCCGAAAGTATCCCCGCTATCTCCTCCGCCGACAAATCGGTATGCGGCTGTGCGTCAAGAAGATGAACGCTTTGAGAATAGCTCACGTTTGCCGAAATATTGACATTTTGCATTATTTTAACATCATTAAAAAGCTCCGACTTTATAACCGTATACCGCTGTGACAAAGCCGGCACACGCTCCGTTATAAATTCGTAAACAACATCGTCATCGTCCGCAACATAATATCCGCCCGAATACGCAAAGCCGACAAAATAGCTCATCAGCTTTTCCTCCTCCTGCGCATCGCGAACGACAATCCACTCCGACGATTTTTCGTTATCCGGCAGAAAAAACGACACCTTTCCGTATGACGCTTTTATTTTAGCACGCACGTTTTTACCGCTGTAATCAATATATACCGTAAACTCCGGCTTTTCCGAAATGATATACTCGTCGAGTCCGTCCGTCACAACGCCCGGCTTATCCTTGAGTTTCGGCAAAACATACGTTGCAAACGCAAGCGCATTTTGTCCCTTAAACGTAAGCTGTGTTCTCGAATCGACAGAAAGCGCTCTGTAAATCGGCAAAAAGCTCCCGCTCCACTCCTCGCTTGTAAGAAAAATACTGCCCTCGTAATAAAACGCACTCGCATCGGGCAAAATGCATATTCCGTAGTTTGCGACAAACATTGTTATCTCGCCGAAAACAGCCGAAATATCAATAAGCACCTCGGGGTCTTCCTCCGCAATGAGAACTCTGCCCAAATCCATGCCGTTTAAAACAATCTTATAATCAACGGCGCTGAGCATATACAAAAGGCGCTTTACCGTATCCTTGCCGACAGGCACCTCGCCCATGCATTTTATATACGCATTACTGCCTGCGGCACGGCTTTCAAACGATTCGGCAAGCAAGGTAAGTATTCTCTCCTCCGGCTCGCCGAACGTATACTCACTCGGATGATAATTGATTTTTCTGTTTATCATAATCGGTCTGCCGTACGCAAAGCACTCCAAAAGCTCCTCCGGCGATTCGAGAGTGCGCCCGGAAATATTAAGCCTTACCGCATAACTCATGTTTTTACCGCCGCGGCGAATACAAAGCTCAAATTTAATCGGCAAAAGCGTTTTCTCGCCGTCCGTTCGGCAAAATTCAGATATAAAGGTTTCCGAAATGGAGTCATTTAAATCATTACCGCTGATTTCACCCAAAAGCTCACGCCGTCTTTGCTCGCACGCCGCAACAATATGCTTGCATGCACTGCCCATCGTTTCATAATACGGACACGTGCAAATTGAATCGGCAATATCTCCGTCACCACGGAGCTTTACACTCACCGAATACAGCTGTTCGCCATCGACAACAGCCGTAAATCCGTCCTGATTTCTTTTTTTCATGTGAACACGGCCGAGATTGTAATACTCGATACCTCGCTTATAAATAGCCGACGAACAAATCTTTCTTATTCCCTGCTCCGAAATCTGCATCGCTTATATCTCCATTCCTAAAACCGACGATTTGCATTGGTAGATTATCTTGTTATTATACCATGTTTTTTTGATAAATTCAATATTTTTTCACTACTTTTTTTATATTTGTGAAATATGACAACCGACAACCGTGTTTTAGATGTACAAGTGCAAAGACAGAACGCGGCAAAAGCATTTTTTTTTGTTTTATTTGACTATTTTGACGAATTTTTATTGAAAAAAATAAATTATATGATATAATATAAGAGTGGTCGTGTGACCGAAACGGGATGCCGAGAAAATCCATATCGGTATTCCCCACCTAATGAAGTGAAAGGAGCAAACAAAATGAAATATTCAAGCGAAGTTGAACATATGTGTCCTCTTGCTAAGGGCGCATATCATGGCCCGGCGCCCATTCCTCAGGAAGGAAAATGGACTCAGGCTATGGAAATCAAAGACATTTCCGGCCTTACTCACGGTATCGGCTGGTGTGCACCGCAGCAGGGAGCTTGTAAGCTCACGCTTAACGTTAAGGAGGGCATTATCCAAGAGGCTCTCGTTGAAACAATCGGATGTTCGGGTATGACTCACTCGGCAGCTATGGCATCTGAAATTCTTATCGGCAAGACTCTTCTTGAGGCTCTTAATACTGACCTCGTTTGCGACGCTATCAACACTGCTATGAGAGAGCTTTTCCTCCAGATTGTTTACGGAAGAACTCAAACAGCTTTCTCTGAGGACGGACTCCCCATCGGCGCAGGTCTTGAAGACCTCGGTAAAGGCCTCAGAAGCCAAACAGGTACTACATACGCAACTCTTAAAAAAGGTCCGAGATACCTTGAGCTTGCAGAAGGCTATATAACAAAGGTTGCTGTTGATGATAAAGATCAGATTATCGGTTATAAATTTGTCCACCTCGGAAAAATGATGGATATGATAAGAGGCGGCATGGACGCTAATGACGCACTTGCTAAGGCAAGCGGTCAGTACGGCAGAGTTGATGAAGCCGCAAAGCTCATCGATCCGAGAAACGAATAATCAGAAAAGGAGGACATTATAATGGCTTTATTTGAAAGTTATGAAAGAAGAATTGACCAAATCAATGCCGAGCTTAAAAAGCATGGTATAAATTCAATTGAAGAAGCAAAGCAAATTTGCGATGATAAGGGTATCGACGTATACAACATCGTAAAGGGTATTCAGCCTATCTGCTTTGAAAACGCTTGCTGGGCTTACATTGTAGGTGTTGCAATCGCTATTAAGGACGGCGTTACAAATGCCGCTGACGCTGCTGAAAAAATCGGTCTCGGACTTCAGTCTTTCTGTATTCCGGGTTCTGTTGCAGACGACAGAAAAGTTGGTATCGGTCACGGTAACCTCGGTGCAAGACTTCTCCGTGAAGAAACAAAGTGCTTCGCATTCCTCGCAGGTCACGAATCATTCGCAGCTGCTGAAGGTGCTATCGGTCTTGCAAAGAGCGCAAACAAGGCAAGAAAAGAAGACCTCAGAGTTATTCTTAACGGTCTCGGCAAAGACGCAGCTAAGATTATTTCAAGAATTAACGGATTTACATATGTAAAAACAAAGTTTGATTACTATACAGGCAAGCTTACAATCGTTGAAGAAATTAAGTATTCAAACGGCGAAAGAAGTAAGGTTCGCTGCTACGGTGCCGACGACGTTCGTGAGGGCGTTGCTATAATGCACCATGAGGGCGTTGACGTATCAATCACAGGTAACTCAACAAACCCGACAAGATTTCAGCACCCTGTTGCAGGTACATACAAGAAAGAATGTATCGAGCAAGGCAGGAAATACTTCTCTGTTGCATCGGGCGGCGGTACAGGCCGTACACTCCACCCCGATAACATGGCTGCAGGCCCTGCTTCCTACGGTATGACAGATACAATGGGAAGAATGCACTCAGACGCTCAGTTCGCAGGCTCATCGTCAGTTCCGGCTCACGTTGAGATGATGGGACTTATCGGTGCAGGTAACAACCCGATGGTTGGTATGACGGTTGCTTGCGCAGTTGCTGTTGAAGAAGCAATGAAATAATATAACTTTTGGGAATTGAAATTCTAATATATATGTCAGGCACATCATGGTGGGATTTTGCTATGATGTGTCTGATTTTTTTCTGAAAATGCTATACATTTATCAAAAACTGTGATATAATATGTATATACTACTTTTTGCGGAGATGAAATTATGTCGATATGCGCTATTACTGCCGAATACAATCCGTTTCATTCGGGACACAAATATCAGATAGACGAAATAAAAAAAGAGCATGACGCCGTTATTGTAATAATGAGCGGTGCTTTTACTCAGCGTGGCGATGCAGCAATCATAAACAAATGGGAGCGTGCCAAGTCGGCAGTTTTATGCGGTGCAAGCCTTGTTATAGAATTACCGACCGTATTTGCGCTGAACACTGCGGAGCGTTTCGCATACGGCGCAATATCGATTATTAACGCTTTGGGTTGTGTTGACGCTGTTTCGTTCGGTTCGGAATGCGGAGATATATCAGCGCTTACAGACGCCGCAAACCGAATTGCATACGAGGAAAAAGAAGTATCGGACAAAATCGCAAAATACCTGAAGGAAGGTATATCCTATGCCGCATCACGTGTGAAAGCATTTGACGGAATAATAGATGAGAGTCTTTTGTCCGCACCGAACAATATTCTTGCGATTGAATATATTAAGCAGCTTATTTTATCGGGCAGCAGTGTATTGCCGCAAACAATAAAGCGCATGGGCAGCGGCTATCACTCCTCATCTCTTTCCCACCCACTTGCAAGCGCAAGCGCAATAAGAAATTCAATCGGCGACAACGAAAAAATAAAGCCGCACATTCCAAAAGCCGCATTTGACATACTGAAAAATGCCGACAAATACTATTTATCAAATCTTGACAGTGCCGCACTGTTTTACATTCGCTTAGGCGGTGCAGAGATTATGAAGGGTACACTCGAATGCACCGAGGGTATTGAAAACAGAATATACCGTGCGTCACTTGAAAACTCATCAATTCAAAGCGTTGCCGCCGCCGCATCGTCAAAGCGCACACCTATTTCAAAAATAAGAAGAATTATACTTACGTCCATGCTCGGAATAAACGCTTCTCTTTCATACAAAGCGCCCGGGTATGCACGCATTCTTGCATTTGACGAAAAGGGTCGTGAAATTTTATCCGAAATAAAGAAAAAATCAAATCTCACGCTCGTTACAAAGCCGTCAAGGTTTAATGATGAAATGCTTAAAAAAGATATTCTCGCCGCCGATCTTCATGCTCTTTGCTGTGAAAACGAAGAAAAGCGAACAGGCGGAAGCGATTATCTTGCATCGGTGTATTCCGGGAAATAATTAAAACTATCCGCTTGAAATACAGCGGATTTTTTTACGCCGATTATTTAAAGCTTCCCGAAAAAAAATTTTCCCCGCAAAAGCAAGGAAAATTCACATTAACTATTCAATATAATATAATCCGCCGTCACTTGCGACAAACTCCCACACAGGAACTAAAACGCCGTCCTTTGTTTTATAGCCGAGAATCATATTTTCAATCTCAAGTCCGTTTGCAGCGTCCTCTCCGGCAAGCTCCGCAAGCGCCGAACACGGTGATTTTACAAGCATCTTTTTGCTTTTCACAAAATTCATCGGTTTTGCCTTCAGCTTGTACGCACCGTTACCTGCGATTGTAATATCTATCGCACAATCGAAAACATTTCTGCCCTTAAACTGCGGAATAAGCGAAATTATGACATCATCGCTTTTATCGTAAACGTGCGCCTCCATTTTATCATATGACATACCGAACGCCGAAACAAGCTTCTTCGCACGGGAGAGCGCACTGTTTTTATCGGTATAACCGTCAAGCATTCCGCTTACCGTTATGCTTCCGTTATCCTCGCTCATGCTCATGTTACCGCTTATATAAGTGCCGTCCGACGACTTCGCCGCACCGCTGCCGACGATTTTTTCCGCCGCCTCATCAAAGCGGATCATGAAACCGGTTTTTGAAAACTTTGAGCCGTCCTCGGCAACAAC
>CAKSPW010000072.1 GCA_934486495.1 uncultured Clostridia bacterium | reverse complement strand
ATCAAATTCAACCAAATTTAAGATAATTCCGATAATACCAATAATAGCGAACCAAAATGCGAAAGATTTTATAATTTTTTTCATTCAATCACACTCCTTATATTAAACTCAATTTACTGCTACTATGATTATATCATATGTTGCCGATTAAAACAATGATTTGACATACATTTCTCGCTTTTGCACAACGCTACTTTTGAAATAAATATTGCTTTATGGCCTCGGCTTCTCCGGCTTCCACGAAAATCATCATGAACGGTTTTGCAAAAAAGCAAACGAAAGCGGATATGACAGCGCTGAAAGTCATGGAAATATTGAATCAGGATAACACGTTACACAGATTTACCTTGTCACAGGAAAAGACAAACTTTTCTTTCAGCCCACAAAAATTAATTAGATTATATCATCATTTTGGAGTCAAATTTGAGGTTTACACAAAATGAGGAATTGCCCCTTGTAAAAATAGTAATTCCTTCCAACACCTATACTTGTTTTCCGCAAATCTCCCCTTTTTTCCTTACATTTTTTTGCCTTGCATACAAGACCTTGCTCATAATGTTTCCTCCAACTTTCTTAATAAAACTGTTAATGCGCATAATCACCTATATCCGCTAATATAATTATACTCGGTTTTAATTTTGTTTTCAATTTTAAATTTTAAGAAAAAATATTGTTTTTTAGGAATATAAAAATTCAAATCGCATAATTGTAACTATGCCCTAAAAAATGCTGCCGATAACATTCGGCAGCATTTTATCATTTTATTTTTCGCATATTTTAAAGCCGTTCCACAGCACCACATCCCTTACAGCCGAACAAATTCCGTAAAAATCCGCACCGCCGTTTACATATGCTGCCATCTTTTCAAGATTGACCGCTATGGCTGTTTCTTCGTCCGAAATTCTCGCACGGGGGAACGGAGATTTATATACAATCTTATTTTCAAAGAAAATATCACCGTAAAAAAATCCGTCAAGCTCACCGCTTCTGCCGCGAACTATTTTACTTTCGACATATTCATCATTTTTATTAAAATACCTGACTCTGCTTCCGTCAATTTCTCCGCGCGTTCCTCTTATGACAAGCCTATCGCTTCTAATCGGAGAAAAATACTGTTCGGAGTCAAAATCATACACCGCTGTTTTTCCGCAAAAATCGAATATCCTTATAACCTGCTTTGACCGCCTGTACTCTTTTTCCTCCTCCCCGTATCTGAAATTTGTATGCAAAACAGTCGGATTAAACTCACTCTCCGATACAATAGTCCCATCATCGCAGTTAAGAAAAAACCTTATCAGGCTCATAGCATGATATTCATGTGCCGCGGATATATAAATATAATTAATTTCACCTAAAATTCCGCTGTCCGTTATTTTCTTTACAGCCTGATACATAGGCTTTAGCTTAAACTGTTCGGCAACCTGTATTTTCATATTTGAATTATATTTACTCAAAATCATATCCGCCGATTTTTTACCGACGCAGGCAGGGGTTTCCGAAAGAATGGCATACCCCTCCTCCGCAAGCTCTAAGGACAGAAAGGAAATATTATTTTTATCAATGCAATTTACAAAAAAATCACACGGTACATTTTTTAATTCTTCAAGGCTTCGGACAATATTAACGTCGTATTTTGCAGCTATTGTGTCAGCAGTATGCGAATTTCTTAAATATATGCACGCCGCTTTAAATCTATCCGGAATTAACCTTGCTATCCGCAAATAAAATTCCGCTCTCCAGCCGCCTCCGATTATGGAATAGGTTATTTTTTTCATATAAATTCCTCTCAAAATATCAGGCAACAAGAGCCTTACAGCCTACCATATATAACGCTGTTTTTTATATTATCGTAAGCGTAAATTCTAAAATCATATCTGTTAATTTTTCTCGCTTTTTCTATGCACTCATCCGCAGCGCTGTAATCGCCGTCACCCAAAAGAGCAAATGCCTTTAAAATATATCCGTCTGTGAGATTATTCTTTTTTATATCAAGCTCAAACGGCATAGGCGACGGAGAACCTACTCCGTAATATGTACGCATATCACAGTTATCTATAAGATTATCTGCCGCGCTTCCCATTTCATCGAGAACCGCTTTTGCTTCGGAAAATTTATAAAGCTTACGCAGTGCAAGCGCGCGAAACAGTGATATTTCCGATACCGCCGCCTTATAAACAGCCGCAGCCTCATATGCATTTTGCGCATCCTTATTTTCCGCTTCCAAAAGGCAACCCAAATAGTAATATATATGCGCCTCCTGATTGAAAAAGGTTTTTGCCTCGCCATACGATTTCGGCATATTTATTCCGTCAAGGTACGCTTCCTTTGCCTCATCAAGCTTTCCGCCTTTAAACAGCTCGTTTGCGTATAATACATACATCCACGCATGAAGCTTTGTAAGCTTTCCCTCTCCGCCTTCGTATATATGAAAACGTCTGCATTTTGCCGCTTCTATCGCCTGCTTGTATTTCCCCTCCATGCACATAAGCGTTATTTTATCCAAATAGCAATCGTCACGCTGCATCATTAAATTGTTGTACTTATCGTAAATGCCCAATCTGTAAGCAGGTGAATAGTTCATATTCTTTAATATCTGCTGATATTCCAAAATCAACCTCGGATCATCAGGCTTATTTTTAAGAGCAATTTCCATACAGCTTTTTGCCGATATAAAATCCCTCTTCTTATCAAAATACGAAAGTGCAAGATTTCTGAAGGCCTTAGGATGCTTTCTGTTAAGCTCTATGCATTTTTCCCAAAACTTTGTTGCTCTATTATAAGCAAACCTATCATAAAACAAACATCCGAGATAGTAATAGGCATTATCTGCGCCGGGATTTTTTTCAATTGCATTTTCCAAAACAGCAATATCATCAATGCGCGACGGGAAGCAGTATCCGGTATCCTGCGCCTGAGCCATTGCCAAATGCTTCATCTCATCTTCGCTGTTTCCAAGCTTTCCGCTGCAATAAGCCAAAACATAATCAAACATCGGATATTTCATTTCGGCTGTATTAATTACATCAGACGCATCCTCATAAAAGCCTCCGCTCACCAAATCGTATGCGACATCCAGATAATTTTCGCTTTTTAATCCAAATGTTTTATTGAATAAATCCTTATTCCCACCGTCAAATTTTAAAAGCAAAAAGCTGCTGAACATATCGAGCGGATCAAACTCCTGCACCGATTTTAAGATTTTCTCCGCGTCATTGTTTTTGCCGAGCTTCATCAGTATAAGCGCTTTTATATTAAGTGCTTTAGTGTGATTTTTATTATAGCAAAGAGATGTGTCAAGCTTTTCAACAGCCGCATCAAAATCGCTCATCATGCAATCAAGCAAAGCCAGCTCATAATACGCTGCCGAACGGAACTTATAATCCCATGCAGCCATCGAAAGAACATCATACGCTTCCTTTTCTCTACCCAAAGCCTTCAGCGCAAGTCCTTTAAAATAAAAAGCTTCCGCATCTGACGGATGCATATTTCTGTTTGTCAAGCTGACTATTGCAGCGTCCGCAAATCCTATACAATCCTCAAACTGACCGTTTTTATATGAAATACGCGCCATTGAGGTGTTGCATCTTATATCATTTTTACTGCGTTTTATTCCCTCTTTATAATAATCTGCCGCGTCATAATTATGCTGCTTATACTGCTCTAAATGCAGTCCGTTTATATAGAGCTCTTCTACGGTTTCAATTTCCTCCGGACGTACAACCGGCTTTCTCGGCGTTATCGGTTTTTTCTGACCTCTGACATATGTTTTGTAGTCAACAAGGCACTTACCCTCTGCAGATAAAAGCTCGATTTTCACGTCATTAATATTTACTCTGCCCATATCAATTTCATTAATGTACGCCTTTGACGGATCAAGGCTTGTCACATCGGTAAATATAATGTCATCATTATTATAAACCTTTATTTGTGCATTATTAAATTTACCTGTAACATTAAATCCGAAAAACAGTTTATCGCCCTTTTGCTCCAAATTAACGGCCGCGTCTATTGTAGCATTTTTTACATCGCCGATTTCTCTTATCGGATACCAGTACTGCTCAAATGTACGTGTTTCATAAGGCGCAATCCATGTAAAATCAGGCTGATTATCAGTATATACCCCCGTCATAAGCTCAATATACGGTCCGTTTTCGTCCGTAAGATTTGAACACCACATATCACCGAAATCACCTTTACCCCAATGCCACATCTTTTTCCCGGGAGAAATATGATGATCCGCAACGGTAACAATACCTTTTTTCTTTCCTCCGTCATAGCCCGCAACAAAATCCATATCCGACTGTCCCTGAGATACCAAAAATGATGAGGGGACCTTTACGGCGTTATACATTGAAATATCTGTGCCGTCACCATAATCAAACGGTCTTGCGGTTTCATACACTCCCTTTGCAATAGGCCAGCTCATAACACATCGTCTGTCATGATCGTTGACCCACTCCACATCCGGCGGAAAAATGGTTTTATACGTTTCGTTTACCGGAACCGCAAGATTTGCCCACCACATGAATACCTGTGGCTGTGCAGTACGGTTATAAACCTTAACCTTTGCTTTTATATAGCTTCTTCCTTCATCAATGGCTATGCCGACCATACCCTTTAGTCTGTTAAACGGCTCAACCTCGCCCGTCCATACTGTTTTTTCTCCGTTGTCTCTCTCTTCAACTACGGCTTCAAGAGGCATATATGTTGTGGGTCTGTGATGCTGAGGATAATTAAATTCTATTCCGCCCGATATCCACGGTCCTGCAAGACCGACCAATGCAGGCTTTATCACCTCATTGTAATAAATAAAATCATATTTTCCGACCTTATCATAACCGCGCAGTATTTTTCCACCCTTGTCCGGCAAAACCTGCGTCATAATATATTCGTTTTCCAGCGTATAAACATCATACCCGACATCTGTTTTCTCATCGCTTATGCTGTCCGAAAACGGCAGAGGATAAAGCCTTCCGCTTGCTCCCTGATACGGCTTTTTTTCAAAGAACATAGGCAAGTCCATCGCTTTTGCCGGAATATACGTAGGTATTATCTTTTTTTCTTTTTTTACTGAATTTTTCATTCTCTACTCACTCCTTTTTTTATATTATATATCACACACATAACACAAACAAGCAAGAGAAATCTGTTTAATTTAACATTATTCTCTTGCTTTTTTCTATTTGCTGTGATATAATGTAGTCGGGCAATTGCAAAAACTTGCAATAAAAATGTAATGTAACAATTACCGGAGGGGTGCAAATTGACTATTCACATTATAACCGAGCCTGAATACAGCCAAAGTACATGGTATACTTCTATTGAAAAAAGTATTGCCGAGCACGCAATGCATAAAAGGATTAAAATAAAGCACGAAACAAGTAGCTTTTCAGCAAAACCTGATGATGCAGTTGTAATCATAGGCTCAGGCTCTGACTGGATATATAACTCGGTAAATAAATCAAAATGCACACAACCGGCACCTGTTATCCTAATTAGCAACAAGCCGTACGACCTGACGGTTAATAACATCTGCACCGATTTATATTCCGCAATGCAGGATGTTATTTCATATTTAGAAAAATGCGGAAAAACAAAAACGGCTCTTTTCGGAATTAATCCGTCATCGCAAACGGACAAAGTACGGCTTAACTCTTTTAAAAACGAAAAAGACGTTTACCACAGCTATGGTGATTTAATGTCATGCTGCCAAACCTTCCTTGAAAACATAGATAAATACGATTCTGTCATATGTGCCAATGACTTTGCGGCAATCTCGCTTTTGAACTATTTAAAAAAATATGACCCAGCGGCAATTGACAGGCTCTACATAGTAAGCTTCGGAGATTTTAGAATTGCAGAGCTGTACAGCCCTGCAATAACCTCTGTTTCCAACAATTATAACGACTATGGTACAGCACTGATCGAATTGCTTCCGTTTTTAATAAAAAACAAGAACATCGGTTATATATCACTTAATATAAAAAGCAAAATAGTAGTACGCGAAACAACAGGTAATACTACGTTTATTCCAAGTGAGTCGTTTCCTGAAAAGGAAGCAAAAGCAAGCACGGATTTTTATAACGATTATGAAATAAAAATGCTCTTAAAAATCGAAAAATTTCTGAATTACAGTGATGAAAAGGATATTTCCATTATAAAATCATTGCTTGACGGAAATTCATATGAAAAAACTGCCGAGCTTCATTATTTCTCCGTCAACGGCATTAAATACCGTCTTAAACGAATTTGCGATACCTGCGGTTTTGAGAGCGTAAAAGAGCTTCTTACCTTAATAAATGGGTCAAGCATTGGTGATAGGATAATTTAAAAATTAAGAAAAGGCTGATATTATTTTTGGTGATCCAAAGGTCATATCAGCCTTATTTTCAGCTCTTTTAATTTAAATTTTCAATAAAATACCACAGATTAGCTTTATCACACTTGTTTGCGATTTCAAACATTTCCTTAGATTTTTCGCGCCTGTTCATAAACCTGTATGCAAATCCCAGCAAGTAAGAATAATATCCCTTTCTCATCGTTTGAGCATCATCGCAATATGATATAAAAAACGGCGTCGTTGTGAAGTATCCTACATCTTCCTCGCTTATTGCCTCTTTCCACTTTTTTTGACACTTATCAATAATTGCACGTCCCATTAAAAAATTCTCCTTTGCAGTATACGCCATAGCCTGATAATACGGAAGCTCCGGCAAATGCATATTTGAAAAATAATCAATTTTCAGCTCTAAAATATAGTCATATATTCTTTGCGCCTCGTCTAATTTACCGGTTTTTTCGCAGCATTTTGCATAATAAAACTTATGAGGTACGAGTCTGCACTCATTCCAAAGCCCGGAGCCGAGATTTTGTGGAAGAATTTGAGCCTTTTTAAACGCTTCGGCGGCATCTTCAAATTTATTTTCCGAGAGCAAAATTCTCCCTATCGCATGATATGCGAACATATACTGCTCGGCAACAGCGTGCTCTCCACCCTCACAGGGAACGAACGTATGCGATTTTAAAATATTCAGTGCATTTTCATATTTTCCGCTTTGATTATATGCTCTTGCCAGCTCAATACACACATCATCACGCATTTTTCCCTCAGTATTTTCAAGAATAAAATCAACTCTTTCCTGCGCAGCTACACCCAGCTTTGCCGATACATATGCACACTCATATACAAGCTGCTTATTTTTCGGATTAAGTGTAAGAGCCTTTTTTAACAAAGGAATAGCTTCATTTTTTCGGTTCAGGTGACTGTAATATACAGCTGCAAGATTTCTGTACGAAATATAAAAATCAGGCTTTAACTCAATTGACTTTTTAAAGCTCTCCGCCGCAAGCTCATACATCCCGTTTGCATAACATATACAACCGTAATAATAATGTGCCATAGGCAAACAGGGGCATTCCTCAACAACGTGTTTCAGAATTTTATATTCTTCAAGTCTGAACGGAAACGAGCTTTTAAGAACTGTATTTTCTGCCTTTTCATAATCACCGAGAATATAATATATCATTGGGGATTTCCATTGAACACCATTAAGCAGCTTTGTCGCCCAATCATCCATACCGCAGGAATACAGATTAAATGCAATGTCAATGCTCGTCTGAGATTCATCGCTTTTTAATGCTGAATAAAAATCCTTATTTCCCGTTTTCCCCAGCTTAAAATATACATAGCGCGCAAGATGATTAAGCGGATCCTTTTTGAGTATACCTTCAATGACAGCTGTCGACTCATTCACATTGCCTATGTTATATTGCGCGATTGCTTCATATACAGAAGCTATAGGATTTTCAGTATTATACCTTAGAGCATTTTGACTATGATAAAGCATCTTATCAAACTGTTTTTTCATTCCGTCCAATGCGGCAATATGAGTCATTGCGGCAGAATAATAATCCATATTCCATGATGCTTTATAGAAATAATTATACGCAGTGTCATATTCGTCTTTTGCAAGATATATCAAGCCAAGATTGAAAAATATTTCCCCGCTTTGCGAATGCTTATTGTATTTACAAATAACCTTTTCCGCACGTTTTGCATATCTCAGCGCTGCATCAAAATCCTTATGCTTATAATTAAATACCGCCAAAGCATTTAATGAATCAACGTGCTCACCATCACGCTTCAAGGCCTCCTTCCAGTAGCTATTCGGTAAAATTACCGGATCTCTGTACTGCCATACATGAACCCCCTCAAGATAAAGCTCCTGTGCAGTTTTCACAGCTTTAAAATTTGGCATATCCTTTGTTGTATCAGGTATATCATATATGTTTTTTTCTTCTTCAATGTAAGAGAGTATTTCCTCCTTACCGCAAATAACCCTTATCGCAGAACCTGTCCCCATAAATCTCACATCGAATGATTGCGGTACACCTGCTTTGAAATCAGCATTTAATTTGCATATAACACCTCCATTGTATTCAGCAATCACAACCGCCTGTCTGTCAATTGTTGTTTGGATTATAAGACCATCATAATCCCAATGAACCGCACCGTTTAAATTTGCAAAGCAAGGAATACCTGTATTGCCAATCGGATACCAATACTGTGAAAATTCTTTCGTTTCATACGGCTCTATCCATGCAAAATCCGGCTGATTATCCGAGTAGGAGCCTGCCATTAGCTCAGCATATGCACCGTCATCGTCCGTAAGCGCATTTTCCCATGATGTTGAAAGCTGATTGTATGCCCATGTGAACATTTTCTTTCCCGGTGCTGTGTGATGATTCGCTATATGTACTACACCACAACCCTTTCCATGATCAAAACCGCCAAAAAAATCATACTTTGACGGAGCGCAAAAATATGATGTCGGCTGAATAGTATTTTTGTGCATGGATATATCTGTTTCGCCGTTATATCGAATGCCATTAAAGACTCCGAGAGCATTGGTTGCAATCGGATATGTTGTCACAGAACGTTTATAATGAAAATTCACATAAGAAACATCCTTCGGATAAAATATCTGATACCGCTTATTTACCGGAACGGCTGCATTTTCCCACCAAAGAAATGAATTTGTTACAGGTGTACGATTACATAGCTTCATACGCGTTTCAAATCTCGCCTCTTTCGGCTTCAATACTACTCCTACCATTCCTTTCATTCGCTCAATCGGATCATGCTCCGAAAGCCAAACAATTGCACTTCCGTCTTTTTTTCGTTCAATGTAATAATCCACAGGCATAAATGTTGACGCCCGGTGATGAAAAGGCCAGTTAAATTCCAATCCTCCCGAAACCCACGAACCAAGACATCCTATAAGCGCCGGCTTTATTACGTGCTGCTTATAAAAAAAATCATAACCTGTTGTTTTATCATATGCAGAATATATTTTCCCTCCAAGCTCAGGAAGTATTTCAATCCTCAGATATTCATTCTCAAGTCTGATACAAGTATATTCCCTCTCCTCTTTATAACTTCTGTCAACCTCAAGCACGATATGATTAGGATATGGATTTCCGTTTGTTCTTTGATGTACACGATTTTCCGCAAACATCGGCATTTCTTCCGCTGCCGGTTCAGGATATGTCGGTATTAAAATTTTACATTCTGTTACGTTTACCATTATATACTCCTCCGATAATCTTATTAATTATATTCTACATGAAGTTTTGTATAATCTCAAGACAAAAAAATATGCAAACAATACATAAAATTTAACTTGCATATTTTGAAAATATATTATATAATTAAATTAGGTGATCATCATGTTAATGAATATAATAATCGAACCGGAATACCAAGACACCGTATGGTGTAATGAAACGCTCAGCGGCATAGAGAAAAAGGCAGCCTCTCTTCGATATAAAGCAAAAATCTGCTCGGGTGATGCGCTTAATGCAGATATGAAAAATGTTATCATAATCGGCACATCTCCCGATTGGGTTTCATCTACACTTTACAAAACATCGCAATCAGGCATAAATACAACAGTAATAAGCTGTCAGCCTATAGAAGCTAAAGGAAACGCCAGCTATGTACTCATAGATCACAATTCGGCGACAAGGAAATGCATTGATTATCTCAAGCGCTGCGGAAGGCATAGAATTGCGCTGTACGGCATCAACCGAAATTCATATGCAGATATGATAAAAACAAAATATTTTGACGGTAAAAATATATACTATAGCACCGGAAAAAATGCAATGCATGACTGCTGCAATGCCTTTGAAAAGGAAGCAAAAAACTATAATGCTGTTATCTGCTCAAATTACATAGCAGCAATACATCTTATGAACAGATTAAAAACCACCAATATCTCGGTTCCGGATGATTTATACATAATTGCTTACGGAGATTCTGTTCTGGGGAATATGTTTAATCCATCACTTACAACAGTTACATTAGATCACAAGCAGCTCGGAATTCAGGCAGTTAATCTTTGTCGGTTTCCTGATTTTTTATCCGGGAACATTCACGCTACAATCTATGTTCCGAGCGAAATTCACGCTGCAAAATCGACAAATTATATTCCTTATTTAAAATCTGCCAATAGCATAAATAGCTTTAATTTGTCCGACAATATATTTACAAATGATACACAAATTCAAGAAATACAAGCACTTGAGAAATTACTCAGAGCGTGTGACAATACTGATTTTATGATAATTGATAACCTGCTTGCAAACGAGCCATACAGCAAAATCGGGGATTTGTTATATATGTCAGAAAGCTCTGTTAAGTACAGAATAAAACGTATGCTAAGCAGCAGCGGCATTGAAACGCCGTCAAAAATTCTTGAACTATACACAAAATATCTGAAAAAACCAAGATAAAATATACGGAAACACACCTAAAATTCATAAAAATCAGATGTGTTTGAGTCGGGGGTGCGGACATATTCTTGGACTCCGAAGGGAGTAGAAATAAATGTACACCAGAGAAGAGAAAGAGCGAGCACT
>CAKSPW010000071.1 GCA_934486495.1 uncultured Clostridia bacterium | reverse complement strand
GCGTCACCGAGCTTGTATTCCAATACTTTTCCTGCAAGGTCGCCGCCGGAAATTGCAACAGTCATATCCTGATATGCATCTGTGTTGTCGCCGACATTGTGTTCCATAGCAACGTTGACTGTAAGCTTCTGTGTCGGAACTTTGATTTCTGTATCAATCATATTGACAGCTTCGTTAATTTTCAAAGTGCCTTTGCCTGCTTCACCGGGTGTAACAAATTCGGTAACAAGGTTGTCTGCCGTTGTTGTAGCCGTTGCTTTTCCTACTTTTGCTTTGAATGTGAATTTACCGAAGCCGTCAAAGGTAACTGTACCGATTGTGATATCGCGGCCGCTATCGGCGTTGTCAATTGCATCTTTTCCGTCAAAGTAGAATACATACTTGTTAGCATCGGGCTGGAGTGTAGTTAACTTGTCAGCAGCTTTAATTTCGTATGTCATAGCTGTATTTGACAGTTCAAATTCAAATTCAGCGGCATTAAGTCTGTTGATGTCTTTGCCATCACCGTTTAATACGATGTCATACACTCTTTCATCATCAGTGTGCTTTACAAAGGTAAGCCTTAATGTGTCAGCACTGTCATCTACAACATACTTGCCGTTAACAAGCTTCGGTGAAAAACCGGGCGCACAGTAATTTGATACATCTGTATTAAAAGTACCGCCGGAAATTATGCCCGGTTTAGGATTTTTATCTTTTTCGGCAGCACTTCTGTTATCAAGGATATTGCCGTTAATTGTACCGTTCTTAATTTTAAGAGTTAAATCAACAGTGGTATTGTCAGAGTTGCTCATTTCGATATTACCGTTTATTGTACCCGTCATATTCTCATCAAGTGTCACCGATACGGACGGATAAGCTGCTGTCGAACCGCTGTAAATATCAAATGCCACATTTCCATTCAAAGCTGAAATATTGGTGTTTCCTGTTATAACAGTATTTCCGTTATTATTACTGAGAGTATAGAGCGTTCTTCCATATTGGTCAATATTATTCAAAGACAAATCCATATTTTCTAATGTGAGATTAGAATAATTTTGAATTAATATGAAAGCTTTATCGGATGTGATTTTTCCGTTTTTGAAAACAAGCGTAGAGCCTTTCAAAAGCTGGAATCCGTTAGTCTGAGTGTTCGGAGAACCAACTGTTGCTCCGTCTACAATATATGTATGTCCGCCGAAATCAATAGTAAATTCAGAACCGGACGGAACAACTATACCGTCACCGCTTGCGTCACAAAGCAGTGCAATTATGTCGCCGTTCTGCGCTGCTGCAACTGCGTCTTTGAGCGTTGTATAATACTTATTACCAATTTGCGCAACAGGCATCATAGTTTCTACCGTGCTTTTGGTAGCTTCTACAGCTTCTTTTTCCATACAATTCAAAATATCAGTATCGTTGTAAATATTACCTATGCAGGTAATTTTGTCATTGACACCGAAAGTAGTATCATCATTAGCTAAATAAGGAGCTTTTATGTTATTTTCACTGATGGTATAGGTTGCGTTGCTGTTCTTAGCTGCCGAGTGGAACCAAAAGGCATTACCGCCGTTGACATCAATCGTGTTTCCGGTTACATCAAACGAAACACCGTCCGTAATCTGGACAGCGCCTCTGTCAGGCTCCGAAAACATACTTTTTATTGTGTTATTTGTAAATACAAAATCGGTATTTGGTTTTTGAAAATTCACTCCACGGGTATAATCTGTGAAATTACACTTATTTATTGTAATCGTTCCTGCACCAGATCCCTGAGTAAAAATAGCATATGCTGCATTTTCAGGAGCGTTGAAGTTACAATTATCAAATTTTAAATTAAGCGCAAAGTTATCCCAATACGAATAAAATTTACCGTTAATTGTGCAATTGCTATAATTAATATTCAAATTGTAACCAAATTTCGGTGCGGTTCTGATATAGTCAAGGCTACTTTCTGCTGTAAGTGTCAAATTTGAAAAATTCGCATTCATTTCGTTTTCTTTGTTGCCCCACCAATCATATGGCAATATAATGTTCTTTTCAAGAACTAATTCTGCAGTGTCATCGCCACCAATGATGTTTATAGCGGTGAGATAGTTTTCTCCGTAATAAGCAGGTTGTCTTCCAAACGAAAACAAATACGCATTATCGTCGGCAGCAAAAGTCTGCTTGCCGGTAATTGTCCACGTGATTTCGCCATTATCCGTATAAAATTGTTCAAATTTTTCACGCGAGCAGGTTGTTTCACCAAACCCGGCAAGTTCTTCAACTCTGGGACTAATATCCTCAAATGCTTCCTGAATGGTGTTGTATTGCTTGTTTTCAAATCCGGCAATACCTTTTACCGTTACGCTGCCGTTGCCTACGCCGCCATCTGCAAAAACCGGAAACGCCATAGTACCGAGTACCATTGCGGCAGATATAATTCCTGCCAAAAGTTTTTTACCTTTCATAATTTTAATTTCCTTCTTTCTGAAAATTTTGTGTGCCGCTTGATTTTGCTTTATGCCGCCCCTCCTTGCCAAGCCGATTAAATCTATTGAGCACAATTTCTTTATATATGGAGTTTCCCCCGAAATGATATATAATTATCCGGTGCCGCCGGCTAATTATCGCATTAAGTTACTTCATCAACTCACAAAGTCTTGCACACATAACGGCAACCTCGGCACGTGTTGCATTGCCTTTCGGATTTACATTGCCGTTTGAGCCTTGAATTATACCTGCCTTTACCATAGAAGCCATTGCGATCCCGGCATAGTCTGAAATATCACCCTTGTCCGCAAATACGTCAAGCTGGGCAGTGTCGTCTGTTTCTGTAATATAACCTTTTGCAAGGAAAGCACGGTAGGCAAGCGTGATTAAATCTTGTCTTGTTATGCTGTTTTCAGGCATAAAGCTCTCACCGCTGCCCTGTGCAATACCTGCCGCCTTTGCGCTGCCGATTGCCTGATAATAATAAGCACTTTCGGGAACGTCCGCAAAGTTTTCGGTAAATTCATTGTTTACACCGAGCATTCTTGTTAAAATAAGAATGAAATCACCACGCTTGATATTGTTTGCGGGGGCAAATTCCGTATCGCTTATACCGCTGATGATACCTTTATTCTTTAATGTGTAAACAGCGTCTTTCGCCCAAGCGTAATTTTCAAGGTCTGTAAAGGTTTCGCCGTTTGTCGGATTTGTCGGTGTTGTTGTCGTTCCCGGATTTGAGGGGGTATAACCGCCGCCGGTTGAGCCGCCGGTTGAGCCGCCGCCTCCGCCACCGCCGCCACCGCCGGTGCCGCCTCCGCCTTGTGTTTTCTCGGCGTCTGTTTTAGCGTTTACAATATCGGAAAATTCGCCTGTTCCGTCAGCGTTCTTTGCGGCTATCTGCACATAATAGGTTGTGTTTGCCGAAAGTCCTGTTATATCTGCACTTACGGTATCGGCTTTGTCGATTTCCTTTGTACTTGTCAGCTTGTCTTTGCTTGTTCCGTATTTAATGGTATAGCCCGTAATGCTTTCGTCTGCCGGCTTTGTCCATTTAACGGTTATTTTCTTGCTGCCGCCGGTTGCGGTCGGCGCTGCCAATTTTGCGGGAGCTTTTATATCGGCGATACCTTCGAATATTTTCATATCCGAATCATCGGTTTTGCCGTTTCTGTCAAAGTCCGCCGCTTCACTATAATCGCCGTTTTTCGATTTTTCCGCCAATGCTTTATCGTCTGCATCAACCTTGCCGTCATCGTTCACATCGCCCGGAACAAAATCGGCATTCGTGATTTCAAGCGGCTTGTCAAAGGTTACGTCCGTTTTTTTGTATGCAACATAGCCTGCGCCGTACAGCTCGACGGTGTATTTATCTCCGGCAAGAACACTGTTTTTTACCGTAAAGGTTGGAATGTCCGTGCTTTCACGGTGTCCGCCCTCCTGCACTGCCTTGTTGCTTAAAATATCGGTTATCATATATCCTTTTGTGGTCTGACTTGTTATTTTAAGCGTTATTCCGGTTTCAGCCGCCGCATTAAATCCGGTTATTTTATCCATTGTGAGCTTAACAACGGCGTCAATGCTTTTGTTTTCCTTTGCGCTTGCCACAGCTTCACACGTCCCCTCCGCAGGAGCCGTTATCTTGCTGCCGCCGTCCATCACACAAAATGTTCCGTCGGTAACATTTAGAGTAACCTTCTCGCCCGGCTCGCCGGAAAAGGTAATGATATATACTTCCTCATTATTGCCGAAGGTAATTCCGCCCGGCGCAGCAATTCCCACGCTGAATTTCTTATCGGCATTGGCTTTTGCCTTGTCCGGTGAAACCCAAACACATTCCGGCGGATTGTTTTCGCCCTTTAAAAATTGGACATTTTTATAATCTAACCCTTCAAACGTAAAAGCATTTTGAACAGCGGAAATATTTCCGTCTGCACCTAATATGCTTACCTTAATTTTTGCTTCGCCGTATTGTGTGGCGGCGTCGGTTGCGGTAACGTCCGTAAGCGTTACCTTAATTTCTTTTGTTCCGTCCGCAAATGCGGGCATTGACGAAAATGCAAGACACGCCGCTATCGCCGTGCTCAATATTTTCGACCTCCAAGTGTGTTTCATAAGGTAGTCCCTCCTATTATGTAGTTGTAAAATATATTTGTAATATATTTTCAAAGTTAATTGTGCTGTGCTCTCATTATTTTAGGCATAGCCGAATAGATAAAATCAAGCTGCATCTGCGATTTTTCTTTTTCGTCCCATAGCGTACCCTGCACAATACCTGTTCCCCTACACATTTCACGAACTGTAATGTTTTAGAGTCCGTTCATCACAAGATAGGGGAAAAGCTCATTTTTATCCGATGTCTGATATGCGGCAGTATTAATTTGTATCACCTCCCTAAGTCTATTGAACGCCTGTTTTATTCGTTCTCAAAATAATATGCCTGCAACATAATCAGAATTATGTGGTAGAAAATTTTAAAGTACATAAAATATACATTTATATTATAGCATTAAAAAAAGATTTTGTCAACGTTTTATCGTTACATTTACATTTTTTCATCATTATGCACTAAAAAGTTTTATATTTATAGAAAGTCACTTTACCCGCAACATTATTATAATTAAATGGTATTTTCTTTCCTAACAGTGTAAAAGCCCTAATCTCTGTACTTGTCGCGGCAAATTTCACAAGTATCCATTGTAAAAATACAGGTGATGTTTACCGAGTAATGACCGAGAATATCAGCGATGTCTTTTTTCAAAGAATAGAATGCTCGTGCAAACAAGTGTCTGAAATTATGGGGAAACACTTTATCTTTTGATGCTCCCCCTCTTTCGCAAAAAGTCGCGCTCGGGTTGCCTATTATTTTCCGTACATATTTAAATACCACAAAAACCGGCTTCGAACACAATATTCTCAAAGCCGGTTTTAGCATATATTCTTTAATTAAACTGATTTACCGTGTTTCGGACGTGATTCGCAGTACACGCACCTATACACATGATTTTCCTTGTCTGTAAGCTTAAAGACGTGCTGAATATCACGTTCAACCGATGTAATACATCTTGGATTTTCGCACTTTAAAACGTTTACAAGCCGCTCCGGTATGGACGGATGACGTTTTTCGGCAAGCACACCGTCTTTAATAACATTGACAGACGCATTCGGGTCGATATATCCCAAAGCGTCAAGGTCGATATCGAGAAGGGAGTCAATTTTTATTATATCCTTTCTCCCCATCTTCTCGCTTGCGGCATTTTTAATAATGGCAACCGAGCATTCGAGTGCGTCAAGCTTTAAAAGACTGTAAATATCCATTGCCTTTCCGGCCTTTATATGGTCGATAACGATTCCGTTTTTTATTGCATCAATATTCATCACTTTTCATCTCCTGCTTCAAGAAGCTTCAAAATAAGCGCCATTCTTATGAACTTGCCGTTTTTAACCTGTTTAAAATAGCAAGCACGCGGATTATCGTCTACCTCTGTTTTAATCTCGTTTACTCTCGGTAACGGATGAAGTATACGCATTTCCTCCTTTGCGCACTTTAAACGCTCGTTAGTCAAAACATAGCTGTCCTTTAAGCGTATATAATCTGCCTCGTTAAAAAATCTCTCCTGCTGTACTCGTGTCATGTACAAAATATCAAGTTCAGCCATATACTCATCAAGATTATCCGTTTCGATATACTCTATACCGAGCGGGTCAAGAACCTCCGACTTTATATAATCGGGTAATTTAAGCTCATTCGGTGAAATAAATATAAACTTAACGTTTTCATATCTTACCATTGCCGAAATAAGCGAGTGCACGGTACGACCGAATTTAAGGTCACCGCAAAAGCCGATTGTCATGTTATCAATTCTGCCCATTTCACGCTTAATTGTCAAAAGGTCGGTAAGCGTTTGAGTCGGGTGATTATGACCGCCGTCGCCTGCATTTATAACAGGTACATCTGATTTTAATGACGCTGCAAGCGGCGCTCCCTCTTTCGGGTGACGCATTGCTATAATATCGGCATAGCACGAAACTACCTTTACCGTATCACCTACGCTTTCGCCCTTTGATGACGAGCTTGACGCCGCCTCGGAAAAGCCGATTACACTTCCGCCGAGGTCAAGCATTGCCGCCTCAAACGAAAGACGGGTTCTTGTGGACGGCTCGAAAAAAAGCGTCGCAAGCTTCTTATGCTTACATTTTTCGTTATACTTTTCGGGATTTGCAATAATATCCTCCGCCGTTTCTATAAGCTCGGCTATTTCATCCGTCGTTAAATCAACAATGTCTATTAAGCTTCTCAAAGTTATCAGCTCCCTTTTTTATTATGCTTTGCCTATCCAGCTTTCGTCCGACGGATTGTCACGGAAAGCCAAAAGCTTTTTAACATCCTCGGGTTTTATATATCCTTCCTCACACGCAACCTCGGCAACCGCATCAAAATCGGAAAGACTTACATTTTTAACATTTGCCGCCGCAAGTCGCTCAATACCTTTTTTCATGCCGTACGTGAAAATACTTACAACACCCAAAACGTCCGCACCGGCTTCCCTGAGAGCGTCAACAACCTCCAAAACACTGCCGCCCGTCGAAATTAAATCCTCGACAACGACAACCTTCTGACCCTTTTCGAGTTTTCCCTCTATTCTGTTTCCTCTGCCGTGGTCCTTGTTACCCGAACGAACGTATCCCATAGGCATATCCAAAATATGACCGACAATAGCAGCGTGTGCAATTCCTGCCGTACTTGTACCCATAAGCACCTCACAGTCGGGATACTCGCTTTTCACAAGCTCCGCAAGACCGTTTTCTACATCATTTCTTACCTTAGGCGCTGTAAGTGTAAGACGATTATCGCAGTAAATCGGACTTTTTATTCCGCTTGCCCATGTAAAAGGCTCCTGCGGTCTTAAAAAGACCGCACCTATTGATAATAAGTCCTTAGCAATTAGTTTTTTCATAAGCCAACCTCTCAATTCTTATTATTTAAAAAATTCAACAGCACTCTTAAACAATCCCATATCATAATTACCCGATACGTTCTTATAAAGTCCGCTGCCAATTCTCTCCGAATGTCCCATTTTACCGATAACTCTGCCGTCGGGAGACATGATACCCTCAATAGCATATGCGGAATTATTCGGGTTATACTGAACGTCACTTGTCGGATTTCCGTTTAAGTCAACATACTGAGTAAGGATTTGACCGTTTTCGGCAAGACTCTTTATAAGCTCATCGCTTGCGATAAATCTTCCCTCACCGTGTGAAATAGGCACCGAGAATATCTCGCCCACATGAGTATATTTAAGCCACGGAGAATTATCCGATGCAACTCTTGTATTTACAATCTTCGACTGATGTCGTGAAATTGTGTTAAACGTAAGCGTCGGACAAGTATCGTCAGTATCTATAATCTTTCCGAACGGTACAAGACCAAGCTTTATAAGAGCCTGGAAGCCGTTACAAATTCCGGCCATAAGACCGCCACGGCTGTCAAGAAGATTTGCGGTAGCGTCCTTGATTTCACCGTTTCTGAAAAATGCGGTAATAAGCTTACCCGAGCCTTCCGGTTCGTCACCGCCCGAGAAGCCGCCGGGAATAAATATCATTTGCGAATTCTTAATTTTTTGTGCAAAATCCGATACGGAACGTGCTACATTTTCGGGCGTGAGATTGTTTATAACAAATATTTCAGCTTCAGCACCTGCCGCCTCTGCCGCCTTTGCGCTGTCATATTCGCAGTTTGTACCCGGGAATACCGGAATTAAGATTTTCGGCTTTTGAACACTGATATTTGACGTAAATGTCTTTTTACCCTCAAAGCTGAACGTTTTCATATTGTCCGCACTTTGATTTATATTACACTTATATACGCTCTCAAGCACGCCCTCATATGTATCCGAAAGCGATGAAAGCGCAACAGACTTACCGCTGTAAGAAATTGCCTCGTCACTTGTCGTATATCCCAAAAGCTCGCCCGTTTGCGTATCGTCCGAAAGCTCGAGAATAAATGAGCCGTAAAGGTAAGAGAATATATCACAAAGCGAAAGCTTATCCGAAAATTCAAAGCCGATACCGTTACCGATAGCCATTTTATAAACAGCCTCCGCTATACCGCCGTATGTGGGTGTATAGCATGAAAGTACCTTACCGCCTCTTACAAGCGCACTTACCTTATCGAAGCATTCCATAAGCGACTCGGAAACAGGAAGAAGATTTTCATCATATTCCGGCTTAATTACGACAACCTTTGAACCCGCTTTTTTAAATTCGGGGCTTACAACGTCGGAAATATTTCCCGTAGTAACGGCAAACGATACAAGAGTCGGCGGAACGTCAATATGCTCGAAAGTGCCGCTCATCGAATCCTTACCGCCGATTGACGCAATTCCAAGTTCACGCTGTGCCTTAAATGCACCGAGAAGCGCCGCAAGCGGTTTTCCGAAGCGTTTTGCGTCCTTTCCCGGCTTTTCAAAGTATTCCTGGAATGTAAGATATACATCCGTAAAATCAGCACCGGCAGCAATAAGCTTTGAAACCGATTCCACAACCGCAAGATATGCGCCCGAGAACGGACTTTGCTCCGTGATAAACGGATTGTAGCCGTAAGCCATAAACGAACACGTTGAGGTATCTCCCTTTTCAAGCGAAATTTTATGTACCATTGCCTGTATCGGCGTTCTCTGATACTTTCCGCCGAACGGCATTAAAACTGTTCCTGCGCCTATGCTTGAGTCAAATCTTTCTGAAAGGCCGCGCTTTGAGCATACATTCAGGTCGGAGGTAAGCTTTTTATAACCGTCCTCAAAATCGGAAGGAATATCCTTTTCATATTTTTTAACCGGTGCAACGGCTGCGTCAACATTTTTCGGCGCACCGTTTGAATTTAAGAATTCACGGCTTATATTTACTATTTCTTTTCCGTTCCATGTCATAACAAGATACGGATTTTCCTTTACAACCGCAACACGGCTTGTTTCAAGATTTTCACCGTTTGCAAGCTCGCAGAACTTATCGGCATCCTCGGGAGCAACAACAACCGCCATTCTCTCCTGTGACTCACTTATCGCAAGCTCCGTTCCGTCAAGGCCGTCGTATTTTTTGGGAACGAGGTCAAGATTTATCAAAAGTCCGTCCGCAAGCTCGCCTATCGCAACCGATACACCGCCCGCTCCGAAGTCATTACATCTTTTTATAAGCTTTGAAGCTTCCGGATTTCTGAAAAGTCTTTGAAGCTTTCTCTCCTCCGGCGCATTACCCTTTTGCACCTCTGCACCGCATTCCTCAAGTGATTCCATGCTGTGAGATTTTGATGAGCCTGTCGCACCGCCGCAGCCGTCACGTCCTGTTCTGCCGCCGAGAAGAATAACAATATCTCCGTCCTCGGGACAAATTCTTTTAACATTTTCCGCCGGAGCCGCTGCAATAACAGCACCTATTTCCATTCTCTTTGCGGTATATCCGTCATGATATATTTCATCAACCAAGCCTGTTGCAAGACCGATTTGATTACCGTATGAGCTGTAACCGTTTGCGGCGCCCGTTACGATTTTTCTCTGCGGAAGCTTACCGGGAAGCGTTTCCGAAACCTTTTTAAGCGGATTTGCGGCACCCGTAACACGCATTGCGGCATAAACATAGCTTCTGCCCGACAACGGATCTCGGATTGCTCCGCCTATACACGTTGCCGCACCGCCGAACGGTTCAATTTCGGTCGGGTGATTGTGCGTTTCGTTTTTAAACAGCAAAAGCCAGTCCTCATCGTTTCCGTTTACATTAACCTTTATTTTTACGGTGCAGGCATTGATTTCCTCGGATTCATCAAGCTTTTGAAGCTTGCCTGTTTTCTTTAAAAGACGTGTTGCAAGAGTTGCGACGTCCATAAGATTTATCGGCTTTGTTCTGCCTAAAAATTCTCTCGTTTTAAGATATTCCTTAAATTCGTTTTGCGTAACCTCGTCCTCAAATGTCACATTTTCAAGAGTAGTCAAAAATGTTGTATGACGGCAGTGGTCGGACCAATACGTATCAATCATTCTGATTTCCGTAATTGTCGGGTCACGGTCAACGGACTTAAAATAATCCTGACAGAATTTAATGTCGTCAAAATCCATTGCAAGCGCATAATCCCTAACAAAATCCTCAAGCTCGCTGTCCGAAAGAGAAATAAATCCTGTAAGGGTTTTTACCGTTGTCGGAATTTCATAATTTGTTTTGAGCGTTTCAAACTCCGAAAGCGCAGCCTCTCTTGCTTCAACCGGGTTAATTACATACTTTTTAACCGCTGCAATATCCTCCTCAGATAAACTACCCCTTAGCATATAAACCTTAGCCGTTTTAACCGTCGGACGTTCACCCTTTGATATAAGCTGAATACACTCTGCCGCCGACGACGCTCTTTGGTCAAACTGTCCGGGAAGATATTCCACAGCAAAAACGTCGTATCCGTCGGTATCGAGTTTTGAAAATTTATTATCC
>CAKSPW010000070.1 GCA_934486495.1 uncultured Clostridia bacterium | reverse complement strand
ATCATATATTTCATCACTGCTTTCCATTGACGGAAGTTTGCCGAAGTCGGGAAGATCGGAGGTGAACTGAATTTTAAGATTTGCGTACATATGGTCAAAAATAGTCTGAAAAATATTAAATGCGTACTGACCGAGACATTCGTTATCGTGTGTATAGCTGTCCAAAAGCTGCTTAAAGAGAGTTTTAGCCTCGTCGGCATCCTCAGAAAGAAGGGCAGCGTAAATTTGCTTGACAGTATCGAAAAACGTGTTTATATGGCTGTTTTGCTCAGCTGATATTTCATCGTGCAATTTCAGAAGAACTCTTTTAAGCTCCGAAAAATTTGTCGGCTTTGTTATGTACTCCTTTACATTGTATCTTATAGCCGCCTGAGCGTATTCAAATTCGGTGTATCCGCTCAAAAGTATTACTCTCGTATGCGGCATATTTTCATATATATACTGTGCAAGCTCTATTCCCGATACGTGTACCATTTTAATATCGGAAATCACCAGCTCGACGCTGTGTGTATCCAAAAAGCTTATCGCCTCGTTGCCGTCACTGAATACTCCGGCAATTTCAAAGCCCGTATCGCAGCTGCCGATAAAGGACGATATACCTTTTCTGATAATTTGTTCGTCATCCACAACTATCGCTTTGTACATATACGTATAACCTCCTATTTTAATTTACGGTTCATGTTTATATTATATCACATGATTTTGCAATATTCAAGAGGAAAAAATAATTTTTTTTATGATGTGAAATGATATGGTAAAGAAATTATTAAAATGTAAAATTATTATATCTTTTAATATTTTCGCAAAATGAACAAAAGTGTATAAAAACACGGCATTTAATCCGAAATTTATAACTAAAAACGCAGATGACGGATTTTATTGAATTTTTGTATTGCAAATTGGCGCAAACCGTGATATAATATATCAGTACGAAAATTATTATGTATTCGGAGGCTGTAAATGAAAATTTTATGTGTGGGTGACGTTGTCGGCGAATGCGGAAGAAAAAAACTGTCGGAGGAGCTTGGCGCAGTAATATCCGAAAAAAATATTTCACTTACGATAGTAAACGGTGAAAATCTTGCTCACGGACGCGGAATTTCGAGAAAAACATACGATGAATTAACCGCTCTCGGAGTTGACGGCTTCACGCTCGGGAATCATACATGGGATAATAAGGACGCGGCAGTATTGCTTATGCACAAAAAAAACGTTATCCGTCCGGCTAATTTTCAAAGAAACTGTCCGGGGCGGGGAAGTATGCTTTTAAAGGCGAAAAACGGCAAGACGGTCGGAGTGATAAATTTGTCGGGCAGAGTGTATATGAATCCGTGCGACTGTCCGTTTGAGGCGGCAGACAGGGAGCTTGCGTTTTTGAAAAAGCATACCGACACGGTGCTTGTCGATATTCACGGCGAGGCAACAAGCGAAAAAATTGCACTCGGCTGGTATCTGTCAAATAAGGTAAGCGCAGTTTTCGGAACGCATACTCATGTTCAGACGGCTGACGAGAAAATTTTGCCGGGCGGCTGCGGATATATAACGGATTTGGGAATGACGGGACCGGTTTATTCCGTTTTGGGTATGGAGCGAAGTGCGGTCATAGACAGATTTGTGTCGGGTATGCCGCAGAGGTTTTCTCCTGCCGACGGTGCGGCGGTTATGTGCGGCTGTATTTTTGATATAAATGACGACGGAAAAGCCGTTTCGGTTGAAAGATTGTGCATAGAGTAAATTTAATCGGCAATTTCATGGATTTATTTGCCGAATATGCAATAGATATAATGCATTTATGACTAAAATTTATGTTTTTTAAAATAACATATTGTAATTTTATCTGATTTATTATATAATGGAATACAGAGCATATAAAAGGATATGTTTTAATGGGAGTTGATTTGTATTGTCACTGATATATGATGTGCGTTCGGTACTCGAAAGAGACCCGGCGGCGAGAAATCCGTTCGAGGTTTTTCTTTTGTACCCCGGTATACACGCTGTACTTTGGCACAGACCGGCGCATTTTTTCTATAAAATTCATTTAAAGTTTATTGCAAGGCTTATTTCGCAGATTTCGAGATTTTTTACGGGTATTGAAATACATCCCGGTGCGACAATCGGAAAGGGGCTTTTAATAGACCACGGTATGGGCGTTGTTATCGGCGAAACGGCTGTAATAGGTGATGACTGTACCATTTATCAGGGCGTAACGCTCGGCGGTACGGGTAAGGAGTCCGGAAAGCGTCACCCGACATTGGGCAATAATGTCATGGTCGGCAGCGGTGCAAAGGTGCTCGGTCCGTTTACTGTCGGCGATAACTCGAAAATTGCCGCCGGTGCCGTTGTTTTAACTGCTGTTCCGCCCAATTCCACGTGTGTTGGTGTTCCGGCGAGAATAGTAAGGCAGGACGGAAAACGAATAGGTATCTGCGATTTGGATCAGGTGGATGTTCCCGACCCGATTTCGCTTCAGCTTTGCACGCTTTCCGTTCATATAAGAAATCTTGAAAAGAAAATCTCGGAGCTTGAAAAAGAACTTGAAAGGAAGAATTCCGATGAAAATTTATAATACAATGACAAGACGCAAAGAGGAATTTGTGCCTATTAAGGACAATGAGGTTAAAATGTACTCGTGCGGCCCTACGGTGTACGATTATTTTCATATCGGCAACGCAAGACCGTTTATCGTGTTTGACTGTCTGCGCCGCTATTTTGAATACAGAGGCTATGATGTTAAGTTTGTTCAGAATTTTACCGATATTGACGATAAAATGATAAACCGTGCAAACAAAGAGGGGATAACGGTTAAGGAGCTTGGCGAGCGTTTTATTGCGGAGTATTTTAAGGATGCGCAGGCGCTCGGTATTCATCGTGCAACCGTTCACCCGAAGGCAACAGAGAACATTGATGCCATAATCGACGTTATCAAAAAGCTTGAGGATAAGGGATATGCATATGCGGTAAACGGCAATGTATATTTTTCGACAAAGAAATTTAAGGAATACGGCAAGCTCTCCGGTCAGCCGATGGAGGATTTGGAAGCTGGTGCAAGAATTGACGTAAACGATGAAAAGCGTGACGCAATGGATTTTGCGCTTTGGAAAAATCAAAAGCCCGGTGAGCCGGCATGGGAAAGCCCGTGGGGCATGGGACGTCCGGGATGGCATATCGAGTGCTCGGCAATGGTAAATAAGTATCTCGGTGAAACGATTGATATTCACTCGGGCGGTCAGGATCTTATTTTTCCGCATCACGAAAACGAAATTGCGCAGAGCGAGGCTGCAAATGCAAAGCCTTTTGCGAATTATTGGATGCATAACGGTTATATTAATATAGACAACAGGAAAATGAGTAAATCTCTCGGTAATTTCTTTACCGTGCGTGATATTTCGGCAAAGTACGATTATGAGGTTATAAGATACTTTATGCTAAGCGCACATTACAGAAACCCGATAAATTTCAGCGATAAGCTTATGGAACAGGCAAAATCGTCGGTTGAGAGAATTTACACTTGTATAGATAATCTCGAATTTCTTTTGAAATCGTCGCAAAAGCGTGCGCTCAGCCAAAGCGAAGAAGAATATTCGCATAAGCTCGACGAGTTTAAGGATAAGTTTATCGAGGCTATGGACGATGACCTTAATACGGCTGCGGCAATATCGGTTATTTTTGATATTGCATATGCCGCAAACACGTCGCTTTCAAATGACGGAAAAAATGCGGAGGAGGTTATCACAAAAACACTTTCGCTTATCCGTGAGCTCGGCGGCGTTTTGGGACTGTTCACAAAGGAAAAAACAGATTCCGTTGATGATGAAATAGAAAATCTTATTAACCGCCGCGAAGAAGCGAGAAAGGCGAAGGACTTTAAAACGGCTGATGAAATACGAGATAAGATGAAGGCAATGAACATTGTTTTAAAGGATACTCCGACAGGTGTAAAATGGACAAAGACAGAATAGAGAAACCGTCGCTTCTTTCTCCGCTTGTGCTTGCGTATATAGGCGATGGAGTATATGAGCTTTTCGTAAGAGAAAGGCTCATACTTATGCACAGCGATATGCCGGCTTACAAGCTTCACAAGCTTGCTATTAAATATGTGTGCGCTCATGCGCAGTCAAACAGTATTTTAAATATCGAATGCGAGCTGAGCGAGAGTGAGGACGCAATATATAAAAGAGGAAGAAACGCAAAGTCGCCGACTGTTCCGAAAAATGCCGATGTGGCGGAGTACAGACGTGCGACGGGCTTTGAAACGCTTATCGGTTATCTTTACTTAAAGGGCGATTTGCAGCGCCTTAACGAACTTATGAATAAGGCCTTTGAAACGGCTTTAAACAATTAATGGAGGTATGTAACAAATGGAGGACAAGAAGCTTGCGATAATTGCAAACAAAATCAGAATTGACGCATTAACGGCTGTTCATGCGGCAAAATCGGGTCACCCCGGCGGCTCGCTTTCAATTGCGGATTTGCTTGCGCTTTTGTATTTTGAGGTGATGAATATCGACCCGAAAAACCCCAAAATGCCCGAACGTGACAGATTGGTGCTGTCAAAGGGACATACCGCACCGGCGCTTTACGGCGCTTTGGCGGAGAGAGGATTTTTCCCGGTTGAAGATATACCCACATTTCGTAAGTACGGAAGCTATCTTCAGGGACATCCCGATATGAAGGGCGTACCCGGTGTTGATATGTCAACAGGCTCTCTCGGACAGGGCATAAGTGCGGCAGGCGGTATGGCTGTTGCGGCAAAGCTTGACGGAAGCGAAAGACGTATTTACGCAATTCTCGGCGACGGCGAATTGGAGGAGGGTCAGGTTTGGGAGCAGGCTATGTTTGCGGCTCATTATAAGCTTGATAACTTAACGGCTTTCATTGACTTTAACGGTTTGCAAATCGACGGCGACATAACGGAGGTTATGAATCCCACTCCGATAGATAAGAAATTTATAGCATTCGGCTGGAACGTATGCCTTGCCGACGCACATGATTTTAATTCGTTAAGATGCGCTATCGACAATGCAAAGTCGGTAAAGGGCAAGCCTACGGCAATTATTATGAAATCCGTTAAGGGTAAAAACGTGTCGTTTATGGAAAACAATGCCGCATGGCACGGAAGCGCACCCAACGATGAGCAGTATGCCGATGCTGTTTCGCAGATTAACGCAATTATCAACGGTTTGGAGGGTAAATAAAATGGCAAAAAGAGCAACAAGAGAATCATACGGAGAGGCGCTTGCACTTTGCGGTGCTGATGAGAGGGTTGTGGTTTTGGATGCCGACCTTTCAAAATCAACGAAAACGGAAGTATTTAAAAAGAAATATCCGGAAAGATTTATAAACACAGGTATTGCAGAGGGTAATATGATGAGCGTTGCGGCAGGACTTGCGGCAAGCGGAAAAATCCCGTTCGCATCATCTTTTGCAATGTTTGCGGCAGGCAGAGCGTTTGAACAGATAAGAAACTCTATCGGCTATCCGCATCTGAATGTTAAAATAGGTGCAACACACGCCGGAATTTCGGTTGGCGAAGACGGCGCAACACATCAGTGCCTTGAAGATATTGCACTTATGCGTGCAATCCCGGGTATGGTTATAATAAATCCTGCCGATGATATAGAGGCTATGCAGGCGGTCAGGGCGGCATATGAGTATGAAGGTCCGGTATATATGCGTTTCGGCAGACTTGCGGTTGAGGACGTTAATTCCACCGATTATAAATTCGAGCTTGGCAAGGGTGTAACGCTCAAAGACGGAGATGATGTCACAATTATTGCAACGGGTCTTATGGTAGGCGAGGCATTAAAGGCTGCCGATATTCTTGCGGCAGATGGAATTTCCGCGCGTGTTATAAATATTCATACAATAAAGCCGATTGACGAGGAAATTATTGTTAAGGCGGCTAAGGAAACGGGTGCAATTGTTACGGTTGAGGAGCATTGTCGCATGGGCGGTCTCGGAAGTGCCGTATGTGAGGTTGTATGCGAAAAATATCCCGTACCCGTTAAGATAATAGGAACGGATAAATTCGGTTCATCAGGAAAACCCGACGTTCTTTTAAAGGCTTACGGTCTTACGGCTGAAAACATTGTGGAAAACGTGAAGAAAATCAAAAAGTAACCAATCGTTTTATGTGATAAAAAGGTGATGCAATATATGAAAAAGTTTATATTGATTATATCTGTAATTTTTGTCGTGATGCTTGGCGGCTGTAAAGAGAAAATTGAAAAATCGCCCGCTATCCCGACCGATATTCTGAACGAATCGGTGGTTGCGTCCGTTATCGGCGGAGAAAACGAATACGTTTTAAACGGAAATGCGGTTGTTGATTTGGGCGGCGGAGCTTACAGGGCTGTTTATCTTACTAATCCGGCAGGCAAGGGCGACTCGGTAACGGTTGAGCTTATGCAGCCATCCGATACAAATTCCGTTAAGGATAAGTATACCGAAGGCTATAACGCAAGAAGTCAGAAGAAAAAAGTTCAGGGCGTGGGGGAGAACGCATATATTGCTTTTCCGTCAATCCATATTCTTGAAAAAGGGTACTTAATAACCATATCGGCAGGCTCGGGAGATACAAAAGAGCAGCTTGATTTGCTTGTAAATCTCGGTCAGACCGCATGTGCAAATCTTGACGCTTATCTTCAAAGCGAGGAATAAAACAGCAAGGAGAGAAAAATTATGAATGACTGTTTGTTTTGTAAAATAATAAAAGGCGAAATCCCGTCAGAAAAGGTATATGAAAACGATTTGGTTTACGCGTTTAAAGATATTTCACCTCAGGCTCCGCAGCACGTTATAATCATACCGAAAACTCATATCACCTCGGCAAATGATATAAATGCCGAAAACAGCAAATATGTTGGTGCGGTGTTTGAAGCGGCGGCGATAATCGCAAAGCAGCTCGGCTTGTCAGAACGCGGCTACCGCATAGTAAACAATTGCGGCGAAGAAGGCGGACAAACCGTTATGCATCTTCATTTTCACCTCATGGGCGGCAGACAGTTCGGTTGGCCGGCAGGTTGATTAAAAGACTTCAGCTTTGTGTGTTACAGCACGGAAAGGAATGGCTATAAATATGGATATTTTTTCGTTTATAACGCTGTTCGGCGGTCTTGCGTTTTTTCTGTACGGAATGAACGTAATGTCGGGCGGTCTTGAAAAGGTTGCAGGCGGCAGACTTGAGGTTATTTTGAAAAAAATGACCTCGAACCCGTTTAAAAGTCTTTTGCTCGGCGCCGGTATAACTGTTGCAATTCAGTCATCGTCGGCGCTTACTGTTATGCTTGTCGGTCTTGTAAACTCCGGCATAATGGATTTGTCGGGAACGATAGGCGTAATCATGGGTTCGAATATCGGTACGACGCTTACCGCATGGATTTTGAGTTTGGCGGGAATAGAGGGCAACAGCATATTTTTAAAGCTTTTAAAGCCCGAGGCATTTTCTCCGATTTTTGCGTTTGTCGGAATTGTTCTTGTGATGGTTTCAAAAAAGGCAAAACGGCGTGACGCAGGTAAAATCATGATTGGATTTTCGGTGCTTATGTACGGTATGCAGCTTATGAGCGGCGCTGTCAGTCCGCTTGCTGATATGCCGGAGTTTTCGAGCATGCTTACCGCATTTGAAAACCCGATTTTGGGCGTTATTGTCGGCGCTGTTTTTACGGGTATAATCCAAAGCTCGGCGGCATCTGTCGGCATACTTCAGGCGCTGTCGCTTACGGGAAGCATTACCTATGGCATGGCAATACCGATAATTATGGGACAAAATATAGGTACGTGTGTTACCGCTCTTTTATCGAGTATCGGCGTAAACAGAAATGCAAAAAGAGTTTCCGTTATTCATATTTCGTTTAACCTGATAGGTACGGTAATATGCCTTGTAATCTTCTACGGAATTAACTATTTTGTTAATTTTGCATTCGTGTCAAAAAGCATATCTCCCGTTGCAATTGCGTTTGTGCATACTGTATTTAACGTTGTAACAACACTGATTTTACTGCCGTTTACAAAGCAGCTTGAAAAGCTTGCAAAGGTTGTAATACGTGGTGAGGACGGAAAAGGCGAGGTTGTTATGCTCGATGAGCGTTTGCTTTCAACTCCCGGTGTTGCAATTGCAAGGTGTAAAGAGCTTACGGTTGAAATGGCGGATATGGCAAAAACATCATTTCAGAAATCAATGGAGCTTGTTTTTAAATTTGACGAGGCGGCTGCCGAAAAGATTGACGATGATGAAAACACAACCGATATGTATGAGGATAACCTCGGTTCGTATCTTGTAAAGGTTTCAAGAAAAAGCCTTTCGGTTGAGGACGGACATTTGATTTCAAATCTTCTTCTTACGATAGGAGATATTGAGCGTATTGCCGACCATGCTTCAAACATGGTTAAAACCGCACGTGAGATAAAGGATAAAAACATCAAGTTTTCGGATGATGCAGAGCAGGAAATAAAAAGTGTTTCCTCCGCCGTTTCCGAAATTCTTGACTTAACATTTGAGGCTTTTAAAAATAACGATCTGTCAATTGCAAAGCGTATAGAACCGCTTGAACAGGTTATCGACAAGCTTAATCACAAGCTTAAGAATATGCATATTTCAAGACTTTGTCAGGGCGAATGTACGATAGAGATGGGCTTTATATTTAACGACCTCTTGACCAACTACTCAAGAGTTGCCGACCACTGCTCAAATATCGCTGTTTGTCTTATACAGATTGCCGATGACAGCTTCGATACTCATGAATATCTTAATAACATGAAATCGCACGGCGATTATTCGTTTGACGAAATGTACAAAATGTATAAAATTAAGTATAATGCGTAAATATAATGAGCTGTTTAACCTTGGTTGCAGCTCTTTATTTTAGAAAGGACTGTGTAATGTTTAAAATACTTCACACTAACGGTTTAGCTCGTCGGGGACAGTTTACCACGGTGCACGGCGTTGTGGAAACACCTGTATTTCAAAATGTCGGAACTATTGCCGCAATTAAGGGCGCTGTGTCGACTATGGATTTAAAGGAAATAGGCTGTCAGATTGAGCTTTCAAACACATATCACCTGCATTTGCGTCCGGGCGATAAGGTAATACACGACCTCGGCGGATTGCATAAGTTTATGAATTGGGACAGACCTATTTTGACGGACAGCGGCGGTTTTCAGGTTTTTTCGCTTGCGTCACTGAGAAAGATAACAGAGGAGGGCGTCAGCTTCAATTCGCACATTGACGGACACAGAATCTTCATGGGACCTGAAGAAAGTATGCAAATACAGTCAAATCTTGCCTCCACAATTGCAATGGCTTTTGACGAATGTATAGAAAATCCGTCACCCTACGATTATGTAAAAAAATCGGTTGACAGAACGTACAGATGGCTTGAACGCTGTAAGGCTGAAATGGCACGTCTTAACAGTCTGCCCGAAACGATAAATAAAAATCAGCTGCTTTTCGGTATAAATCAGGGCGGTATTTTTGACGATATAAGAATAGAGCATATGAAAAAAATCGCAAAGCTTGACTTGCCGGGATACGCAATCGGCGGTTTGGCTGTCGGCGAAAGTCACGAGGAAATGTATCATATTCTCGATGTTACACTGCCTCACGCTCCCGAGGACAGACCGAGATACTTAATGGGAGTCGGCACACCGTCAAATATTATAGAGGGTGTTGCACGTGGAATAGATTTTTTCGACTGCGTCATAGCAAGCAGAAACGCACGTCATGCGAATTTGTACACGTGGAACGGCACGATGAATTTGATGAATGCAAAATACGAGCGTGATATGCGCCCTGCCGATGAAAATTGCGGCTGTCCCATGTGCAGAAATTACTCACGTGCGTATGTTCGTCATTTGTTCAAGGCAAAGGAAATGCTTGCAATGCGTCTTTGCGTGCTTCACAATCTGTATTTCTATAACGAGCTTATGGCTAAGATAAGACAGGCGATTGAGGAAGACCGCTTTGAAGAATTCAGACGTGAGTATACCGAAAAACTCGCAAAAAGGATATAGGATATGGTAAAGGTAAAAGAGGCCGTTATTGTTGAGGGCGCATATGATAAAATAAAGCTTTTGTCGTATGTTGACGCTGTTGTTTATGCTACGGGCGGATTTTCGGTAATGTCGAACAGCGAGCGGCTGGACGCAATTAAAACACTTGCCGAAACGGTGGGTATAGTCATTCTTACCGATTCAGACGGCGCCGGTTTTCGCATTCGCAGTTTTTTAAATGAGCGAATTAAAAGCGGAACGGTGAAAAATGCGTATATACCGGATATGGAGGGTAAGGAAAAACGCAAGAGAGTACCGGGCAGGGAGGGACTTCTCGGTGTTGAGGGCATGAGCGGTGAAATTATTATAAAAGCGCTCTCCGACGCCGGTTGTACAATTGACGGTGAGGAGAGTAAGAGCACAGGCAGTAAAATAACATCGGCAGATTTGTATATGCTCGGCATTTCCGGCAGAGATGATTCACGAAAAAAAAGAGAAAGGCTTTTAAAGGAGTATAATCTCCCCTCAAAGCTTTCCTCAAAATTGATGTGTGATATTCTGAGCCGAATTTCATCCGTTGAAGAAATACGGAAAATTCTTTCTGAAATTGATAGTTAGAGCAGTCTTCGTTTATCGTCGGCTGCTTTCTTGTTCGGCTAAAAATGATATTTCTTTCGGATTTTTTTGCACAAGGGCAAAAATCTTGTGCATGATAAATTCCGTTTTCAATCAGGCTTTTCCCCGGCGGCAAAAGCTTGTGCACGGCAAGTTAATGCCGTTTTGCGTGTTAATTCCTGTTATCCGTCAGTTCTTTTTAAAATCGATAACAAACCTTGAACCCCAATCGTATTCCTCTGTTTTGACTGCCGCATCTATTCCGCTTTTATTCATAATTTCAACGGCACGTTTAACCGTACCAGAAAAAATCTTTATATCGGATGATGATGCACTGCGCATTGTTTCGGCAAGT
>CAKSPW010000069.1 GCA_934486495.1 uncultured Clostridia bacterium | reverse complement strand
GCGTTGCTGTTGCCGCACGTGCCTTGTTTCTGGCAACGAAATCCTGCAAGTCGGCAATTTCTTTTTGCTGTTTGGAGTATGCCGCCTCAAGCTGCCTTTTCTTCAGCTCGTACATTTTTTCAAAGCTGTCGTAATTCCCGCTGTACCTTGTAAGTTCGCAATTTTCAATATGATACACAACATTTATAACCTCGTTTAAAAACGGTATATCATGCGATACAAGAATAAATGCATTCTCATAGTTTTGCAAAAACATTTTGAGCCACGCTATATGATTTTCGTCAAGAAAGTTTGTCGGCTCGTCAAGAATAAGTATCATTGGGTTTTCAAGAAGCAGCTTTGCAAGCAAAACCTTCGCACGCTGACCGCCCGAAAGCTCCGACACATCTCTGTCAAGACCTATCTCGCCGAGCCCGAGACCATTGGCGCATTCGTTTATTTTCGTATCTATCGTATAATAACCCGAGCTTTCGAGAATATCTTGAATTTGCCCGACCTCATCCATCATATCATTTATTTCATCCTCGCTCGCATCTGCCATTTTATCATACATTCCGAGCATTTCCTCTTCAAGACTTGTCAAATTTACAAATGCATCCCTCAAAACGTCCTTTATTGTTTTCCCCTTTTCAAGAGTCGAATACTGGTCGAGATAACCCGTTGTTATATGCCTGCACCATTCAACCTTGCCCGAATCGGGAGTAAGCTTTCCCGTAATTATATTAAGAAATGTTGATTTTCCCTCACCGTTTGCACCGACAAGTCCTATATGCTCTCCTTTTAACAATCTAAACGACGCATTTTCAAGTATCTGTCTGCCGCCGAAGCCGTGTGTTACATTTTCTACATTTAATATACTCATAACTTTATTCCCTGTATTTTAAATTTTTTATATATTCTCTTATCTGCCTATCCGCCTCGTCAACCTCCTCACGAAGCTGCTGTGCCGATACACGAAGCGCACCGCCCGCAAGAATTATCAGCTGTTCGAGATTATCCGACGTTGCAACCCTTACTCTGTGCTTTTTACCGAGCTCATGAGTTGTTTTTTCTATATACATATCCGCCGTTTCGGCTTCTTTTGTATACACTATGTTTATATTTCCGTATTTTTCGGTTTCCCGTTCCTGTCCGCTTACCCGATATGCGTCAAAAACGACTATAACCTCGCATTTTTTAAAGCCTTGATAATTACACATAATATTTACAAGTCCCTCTCTTGCAAGGTCAAGGCTTTTTTCGGAAAGCTTTTTTAAATTATCCCATGCAAATATTATGTTATAACCGTCAACAAGCAAATAATCCTTGCCGTCCGACTTAAGCTGCGGCTTTTGAGGTTTCGGATTTTGAGCCGTTCTCTTTTGGGTTTTAAACGCTCTGTGCGCCGACACATTTACCTTACCGTATGTTTTTTCAAAAATACGCATAAGCTCCTTATCATCGGCAATTGACGATATATATCCGCCGGCACATTCGGACGGCGACTCATCATCCGGTTTTATCCGTCTGTTTTCTATATGCTGATAGTCCGCCACCTTATCCCACTTAACCGTAAATCCGGCTCCGTGAGCACAAAATACCGAATCTGCAGTATTTTCAATATCACATTCCGGATTATATCCGCTTTTTTCTTTAACCTCCGCACCGTTATGGCATACATCGTATCCCTTAAATGAGCAGGAAAGCTGTCCTCTGCCCTTAGTATATCCTACAAGCTCGGTTTGATAGCCTATTACGGATACTGCCGGTACGCTCCCCGAAAGCAAAGAAAAATCGCCGCTGCTTTCAGGCTGAGAAAAGTTAGCACCCATATTTTCAAGGTCTGTCATCGCACGTCCGACACACTCGGTCGGAACTTCAAGATAATAATTGTAATACGGCTCGAGAAGTATGCTTTCACATTGCATAAGTCCCTGTCTTATTGCACGGTATGTCGCTTGTCTGAAGTCACCGCCGACTGTATGCTTAATATGTGCCCTGCCGGAAATAAGCGTAATCTTCATATCGGTAATCGGTGCACCGATTAAAACTCCGGCATGATTTTTTTCGGCAAGATGAGTCAAAATAAGCCTCTGCCAGTTTTTATCGAGCATATCCTCGCTGCAATCCGTGCTAAATTCAAGTCCTTTGCCTCTTTCGAGAGGTTCTAACATCAAATGCACTTCCGCATAATGCCGCAACGGCTCATAATGCCCTACCCCCTCTGCACCGCTTGTTATTGTTTCCTTATACGCAATTCCCGCCTTCTCAAAATCAATTTCAATACCGAACCTTTCAGAAACAATACGCTTTATAATTTCAAGCTGGACCTCACCCATTATTTTAAACGTTATTTCATCCGTTTGGCTATTCCATGAAATATCAAGCTCCGGATCTTCCTCGGAAAGCGTTTTAAGCTTTTGGAGCATTTCATGCATATCTGCATTTTCAGGCAAAACAGCCTTATAACACAGTACCGGCTCGCATATGGGCGACAAAGTATCGCCTTGTGCACCGAGGCCTTGTCCTGCGTATGTTGACGACAAACCGCAAATCGCACATACCGTTCCTTGAGAAGCAGCTTTAGCAAGCTCATACTTTCCTCCCGAATAAATGCGTATCTGATTTACTTTTTCGTCATTTTCACCGATTTTAACTATATCCTTAACGGCAAGCTCACCGCCCGTTATCTTCAAATGTGTAAGGCGTTCTCCCTGCTCACCGGTTGTTATCTTATACACTGTTGCGGAAAATTCATGTTTTTCTGTCGGAAATTTTGTAAATCTCTCAAACAACTCAAACAAGTCGTCTATTCCTTCTCCCTTAAGTGCGGAGCCGAACACGCAGGGAAAAATATTTCTTTTCAAAACGGCATCTGCAACAGAGCTGTCACTCAAAAACTCGTTTTGTATATATTCCTCCGCAAGCAACTCGTCACACATTGCAATATCCTCGGCACGCTCGCATTTTAAATCCACACAGCCTCCCGACAGCTTTTTTTTAAGCTCCTCCATAATTTCTGCATTTTCACGGTGTGACAAATCAGTCTTATTTATAAAAATAAAAGTCGGCACCTTATACTCCTTCAAAAGCCTCCACAATGTACGTGTATGACTTTGAACGCCGTCAGGTGCACTTATAACAACAATTGCATAGTCAAGCACACAAAGAGTACGCTCAGTTTCCGCCGAAAAATCAACGTGACCCGGCGTATCCAAAAGCGTTATTTCCTTATCACCCAAAGTAAAAGATGCATTGTTTGAAAATACGGTTATCCCTCTTTCACGTTCCACATCTGCCGTATCCATATACGAGTTTCCGTAATCAACACGTCCCGGATTTCTAACAACTCCGCATTTATACAAAATCGACTCCGACAGCGTTGTCTTTCCGGAATCGACATGAGCAAGTATGCCTGTTACAATTTTATTCATAATCAATATCCTCCGTTACAGATATTATATACACTCACTCCGCAAATCTCAATTAAATACCGTTGCCTTTTTTTTAAAATAAAACAGAGTATTTGCGAAAATAACCTTTCGCCGATACTCTGTTGTTTTAAAACATATCTGTTTTGTATACGGCATTGCCGCAAAAATATCCGAACGATTAAATTCTTTCTTTAACCTTAGCAGCCTTGCCGACTCTCTTACGGATATAATAAAGCTTGCTTCTGCGAACCTTACCTTTTCTTGATACTTCGATTTTCTCAATGTTAGGTGAGTTTACAAGCCATGTTTTTTCAACGCCTACGCCGTAAGATAAACGTCTTACAGTGAATGTTGCGCCTATTCCGCCGCCCTGCTTTTTAATGATAGTACCCTCGAACATCTGAACTCTTTCGCGGTTACCCTCTTTAATTTTTTGATATACCTTTACGTTGTTTCCTACAACGAGCTCGGGCAAATCGGTTCTGATTTGGTCTTTTGTCAAAGCGTCAATGATTTCTTGTTTATTCATCACAAATGCTCTCCTCTCATAATACAAACGTTCGTGCCGACCTCAGAGGCAGAGGACCGTTTTTTTAATTATCTATTATATCACATTAATATAAAAAATGCAATAATGTAAATACACAATTCTTGTCTTAATTTGCAGGGGAAGTCTGTCTATTTTTGCAAACTGCCCCCGCATAATTTATTAATCAACAAGCTCAAGTATTGCCATCGGTGCACTGTCGCCGCGGCGCGGACCGATTTGATATATTCTTGTGTATCCGCCGTTTCTGTCAGCATACTTATCAGCATACTCACTGAACAACTTTGTTACAACGTCCTCTTTTGTTATATACTCAAGAGCCTGACGACGGCAATGAAGACTTACTGAGCTGTCAGCCTTAGCCTTCTTTGCAAGTGTAATCATCTTTTCTGCCATGCTTCTTGTTTCCTTAGCTCTTGTAACAGTAGTTTCAATTCTGCCTGTTTCGAGGAAGCTTGTAACAAGATTTCTGAGCATAGCTCTTCTTTGATCGGTCGGGCGACCGAGTTTTCTTGTTCCCGGCATTTATAGTACCTCCTTACCGTTAATAGCTCTTAGTCCTCTTCTTTTTTGAGAACAAGACCTAAGCCTAATAATTTGTTTATAACTTCTTCAAGCGACTTCTTACCAAGATTTCTTACCTTCATCATATCCTCTTCGGATTTATTTGTAAGGTCTTCAACAGTATTGATACCTGCACGCTTAAGACAGTTGTAAGAACGAACGGAAAGATCAAGCTCTTCGATAGTCATCTCAAGAACTTTTTCCTTCTTCGTTACCTCACGCTCAACAATAACCTCTCTGTCCTTTGCCTCTTCCGACAAATCAACAAACATTCTCAGCAGGTCATTCATAAGCTTTGCAGCAAGACTGACTGCTTCATCAGGCTTTGTTGTCTTATTTGTCCACACCTCAACAGTCAGCTTTTCGCGGTCAAGATACTGTCCGCTTCTGACGTTTTCAACTGTGTAATTCACCTTTTTAACAGGTGTGTATATAGAGTCAACCGGAATAACACCGATAGCGGACTGCATTGCAGCCTTATTCTTGTCGGCAGAAACATAGCCTCTGCCGCGCTGGAGCGTTATTTCCATATAAAGATTTGCGTCCTCGTTGAGAGTTGCAATGTGCAAGTCGGGGTTGAAAATTTCAACCTCGTCATCGCACTTTATATCTCCTGCCGTAATTTCGCAAGCTCCCTTTGCTTCTATAATCACTGTCTTAGGTACATCACAATGCAGCTTAACTGCAAGCTGCTTTAAGTTCAGTATAATCTCGGTTATATCCTCAGTCACACCCGGAACAGTCGAAAATTCGTGCTGCACGCCCTCAACCTTTATGGAAGTTACAGCGGCTCCGGGGAGTGAAGAAAGAAGTATTCTTCTGAGAGAATTTCCGATTGTTGTTGCATAACCTCTTTCAAGATCCGTCATGCTGAAACGACCGTATCCTCTTTCAATATCAACCTCTTCACGCTCTATTCTGGGCTTTTCCATTTCAATCATTCGAGAACCCTCCTTCTGACAATCATATATAAATATCCACTTACCGAGGGTAACATGTATCTATTATTTAGAATACAATTCTACGATTAAGTGTTCCTGAACGTCGAAATCAATATCCTCTCTCTCAGCCAGACGAACAACCTTACCTGTAAGAGTATTCTTATCCATGTCTAACCACTTGGGAATTCCTCTTGAAGAATTTGCCTCAACAATATCCTTCATTCTGTCAGAATTCTTGGTTTTCTCTTTAACCGTAATTACGTCGCCTTGCTTAACGAGGTATGACGGGATGTCAACTCTGTGACCGTTCACAAGAATATGACCGTGGTTTACAATCTGTCTTGCTTCTCTTCTTGTGTTAGCGAGTCCCAAACGGAAAACTACGTTATCCAAACGAGATTCGAGAATTTGAAGAAGCATAGTACCTGTAATGCCCTGTCTCTTTGTTGCCATTACATAGTATTTTCTGAACTGTTTTTCCAAAACGCCGTATATGAACTTAACCTTTTGCTTTTCAGTAAGCTGCATACCGTATTCGCTCTGCTTTTTTCTGCTCTGCTTCGGGTTTCTGTTTGATGATTTATCAATACCCATAACAGTCGGCTCTATACCCAAAGTCTTACATCTTTTTAAAACGGGCTGCGTATTCTTAGCCATTTAACTTTTCCTCCTTCATACAAAAATCAAACTCTTCTTCTTTTCGGCGGTCTGCAGCCGTTATGAGGAATAGGAGTTACGTCCTTGATCATGTTTACTTCAAGACCAGCTGCCTGAAGCGCACGGATTGCAGCTTCACGACCTGCGCCCGGTCCCTTAACGTAAACTTCAACAGTTTTCATTCCATGCTCCATTGCAGCCTTTGCAGCTGTTTCTGCAGCTGTTTGAGCAGCAAACGGTGTGCTTTTTCTTGAGCCTCTGAATCCAAGACCGCCCGCACTTGCCCATGAAATAGCATTTCCTGCCGTATCTGTAATCGTAACTATTGTATTATTGAAGGTTGAGCGGATATGTGCTGCGCCTTTTTCGATATTCTTTCTGTCACGACGTCTTGTACGTGTGTTCTTCTTAGCTACCTTAGCCATTTAGCTTATCCTCCCTTATTTCTTCTTGCTAGCCGCCGCCTTTTTGGGGCCCTTGCGGGTTCTTGCATTGTTCTTCGTGTTCTGACCGCGAACAGGAAGACCCTTTCTGTGTCTTACACCTCTGAAGCAACCGATTTCCATCAATCTCTTTATATCAAGAGCAAGCTGACGTCTAAGATCGCCTTCAACGGTGTATTGGTTATCAATTATTTCTCTGAGCTTACTTACGTCTCCCTCTGTAAGGTCTTTAACTCTTGTATCGGGATTTATACCGGTTTCAGCCAATATTTTCTGGGAGCTTTTAAGACCGATACCGTAAATATAGGTAAGTCCGACTTCAACTCTCTTTTCTCTTGGTAAGTCAACACCTGCTATTCTTGCCATTGTGCTTTTACACCTCCATAAATTCTCTGTTCCTGCCACCTTTACAAACGGTGGTACTGCGCCGAAGCAGTATCGGCGCCGTGTAATATAAACAACTCGCATAAGTACCGACATAATCGGCAGCCGCGCTTAAACAAGTCATAAACAAATCTTGCTGTCTGATTTTGCAGACAAAACTTACAATCAGCCTTGCTTTTGCTTGTGCTTAGGGTTTTCGCAAATAACCATTATTTTGCCTTTTCTTTTTATAACCTTGCACTTTTCACACATCGGCTTTACTGACGGACGTACTTTCATTTCAATTACCTCCTAATTTACTTTGAACGCCATGTTATTCTTCCTCTTGACAAATCGTAAGGACTCATCTCAAGAGTTACCTTATCGCCCGGAAGAATTTTAATGAAGTTCATTCTTAACTTGCCTGAAATATGTGCAAGCACCTGATGCCCATTTTCAAGCTCTACTTTAAACATTGCGTTGGGAAGAGTTTCAACAACCGTCCCCTCAAGTTCCAATACATCATCCTTAGCCACAGAAACTACCTCCTGCTATTTTTCAGAATATTCCGCTAATGCTTTACGCACCTCTCGGTTAGTAACTCCGCCGGCGACAAGCTTAGCCGCTATAAACTCGGATTTATAACCTGTTAATTGAAGGTGCTTGAGCTTTTTCTTTTTAGGTCGGTCAACCTTTCTCAGCTCACCGTTTGCAATATAGACGTATTCGTCTTCTTCTTTTAGAATTACGAACAAATCGCCCTTATCACGCCCTGCCTTTGACCTGACAATAATACCTTCAAGCTTTTCCATACCGATCACCTCGTGAGGATTTCGTAGCCATCCTTAGTGATGAGTACGGTGTTTTCATAGTGAGCCGACAGGCTGCCGTCGGATGTGACAACAGTCCAGTCATCATCAAGCACGCATACATCGTAATCTCCGGCATTAACCATCGGTTCAATCGCAAGAGTCATGCCGGCAGCGAGCTTTACTCCTCTGCCCTTATGACCGAAGTTCGGAACCTGCGGATCTTCATGCAGTTTTTGACCTATGCCGTGTCCCACCAAATCTCTTACAACCGAAAAGCCGTTATCCTCAACATAGCTTTGGATTGCATAAGAAACATCGCCTAATTTGGCACCATGCTTTAAATGCTTCACGCCCTCAAAGAAGCTTTGGCGTGTTACATCAATAAGCCTTTGCGCTTCGTCGGATATTTTTCCAACCGCAAATGTTCTTGCGGCGTCACCGTTATAGCCGTCCTTCACAGCGCCCATATCGATGCTTATTATATCTCCCTCACGCAAAATCGTATGCTTATTCGGTATTCCATGCACTACCTCATCATTTACCGACGCACATATGCTCGCCGGATAACCCTCATAGTGCAGGAAATTCGGTATTGCACCCTCAGACAAAATATATTTATGAGCAATTTCATCAAGCTGTGCCGTTGAAACTCCCGGCTTAATATGCTTTTCGATAAGCTCAAGCGCTCCGGCCGTTATTCTGCATGCCTCGCGCATTTTTTCTATCTGATGTGCAGATTTAATTGTTATCATTACAATTACTCCTCAATTCCCAAAGCCGCCATTACACATTTAACAGTGTCCTCGAGGCGATCCTGACCGTGAGCAACAGTCAAAAGTCCCATTTCCTTGTAATAGTTCAAAATAGGCTCTGTTTCCTCGTGATAAACACGGAGTCTGTTTTGAATTGTTTCGGGAACATCATCGGCTCTTTGTATAAGGTCGGCGCCGCACTTGTCGCAAACGCCATCCTTTTGCGGTTTGTTTGAGATTACGTTATACGGAACACCGCAGCCCGAGCACTCTCTTCTTGAAGAAAGTCTTTCAACAATAACGTCGTCATCAACGTCTATACACAATACCTTGTCGATTTTTATACCCGTCTGTGTGAGAGCTCTTGCCTGAGCGAGCGTTCTCGGAAAACCGTCGAGTATAAAGCCTTTTTCAACATCCGGCTTTGAAAGTCTTTCTTTTACAACGCCTACAATAACGTCATCGGGAACGAGCTTGCCGTCATTTATATATTCGGCTGCAATTTTCCCAATTTCCGTACCTTCCTTTATTGCTCCTCTGAGCATAAGTCCGGTAGAAATTGTTTGTATACCAAGCTTATCTGCAAGTATTTCTCCCTGTGTACCCTTACCGGCACCGGGAGGTCCCATTAAAATTAAATTCATGGTCGCACCTCACAAAAATTATTCAAGGAAGCCTTTATAGTGTCTCATAACCATCTGAGACTCTATCTGCTGTACCGTTTCAAGTGCAACACCTTCCATAATCAAAAGCGAAGTACCGCCGATTTGAAGTGAAGGGATTTTGAATATTGCACCGGCTATAACAGGCATTATTGCAACGACGCCAAGGAAAAGCGCGCCTGCAAAGTTAAGTCTGTTTGAAACCTTGAATATATAATCGCTTGTCGGTTTACCCGGTCTAATAGCCGGAATAAATCCGCCGTTCTTCTTAATGTTATTTGCTATTTCAATCGGATTATATTGGATTGAAGCATAGAAATAAGTGAAGAATATTATGAGCAGGAAGTAAAGTACGGAGTAAACAACATCCGACCACCACGCGCCGTAGCCTGCCGAAAGCATTGACAAAAGCGTGTAGCCTATTCCGCTCTGAGGAATATTTCCTCCCGTAAGAAGTCTTACGATTGTTGACGGGAAAGCCATAATACTCGATGCAAAGATAATCGGCATAACTCCGCCGCTTACTACCTTTATAGGAATATTTGTTGACTGACCGCCGTACATTCTTCTTCCGACAACACGCTTTGCGTACTGTACCGGAACGCGTCTTTCAGCCATGTTGAAAAGAACAACAAAAGCGATAGCCGCAACAACGAATGCTACAATACATGCAACAATAACTACATCCTTAACGCTTGCTCCGTCACCGAAGAACTGCTTATATACAGCGCCGATGGCAGCAGGTATTCTCGAAACGATACCGGCAAAGATAATCATTGATACACCGTTACCGAGTCCCTTTTCGGTGATGATTTCACCGAGCCAAACGATAAATGCCGTGCCGGCAGTAAATGTCAGCACAATTACCGAGAAGCCGAGAGCGTTTGTTTGTGTAATTGTTGTGATTTTGTTCTGTATGCCCATGTTATAAAGTGTAACATACAAGCCTGCACCTTGGATAAGCGCAAGCGCAATTCCGAGATATCTCGTAATTTTGTTAATCTTCTTTCTGCCCTCAAGGCCTTCCTTTGCCATTCTCTCAAGTGCGGGAATAGCAACAGTAAGAAGCTGAACAATGATTGATGCGTTGATATACGGTGAAACACCGAGAGCCATAACGGTTGCATTCGAGAATGCACCACCGGTAAATACGTCAAACAGACTGAACAAGTCGAGTCCGCCGCCGCCCAAAAACTGGCTCATTGCATCCGGGCTCAGATAAGGAACAGGAATATGTGCTCCAAATCTGAAGACGATAAGCATTAACAAGGTGAAAAAAATTCTACGTCTTAAATCGGGAATTTTAAAAGCGTTTTTAAAAGTATCTAACACTTTACATCACCTCTGCCTTTCCGCCTGCCTTTTCTATTTTCTCTTTAGCACTGCCTGTGTAGCCTGTTACTTTAACATTAAGCTTTTTTGTAAGCTCGCCTCTACCAAGCAATTTAACACCATCGAGTGTCTTTGAGATGATACCCTTTTCCTTAAGCAAAGCTTCAGTGATTTCCGTACCGTCCTCAAAAACTTCAAGAGCATCGACATTTATAGTAACATATTTCTTAGCAAATATATTCTTAAATCCACGTTTGGGCAAACGTCTGTAAATCGGCATCTGTCCGCCCTCGAAGCCCGGTCTTACACCGCCGCCCGAACGAGCATTCTGACCCTTATGACCTTTACCGGATGTCTTACCCGTACCTGAACCGATACCGCGACCTACCCTTTTAACGGCAAATGCGGAACCCTCAGCCGGTTTAAGTTCGTCTAATCTCATTTCGTGCACCTCCTTATATCAATATTTAGTTTTCTTCTACTTCTACAAGATGTGTAACCTTGTTGATCATACCTCTGATCTGAGGTGTATCC
>CAKSPW010000068.1 GCA_934486495.1 uncultured Clostridia bacterium | reverse complement strand
ATTTTGAGGGATAGTTCCGAAACGCAGCTTTTTAATTGCGTCCGCATTTTCAATCATGCCCAGCAGCGTATTTTTTGTGCCGACCTTGAATTCGCCCGGCTTGTCGCCCTCGGTAATTTCTTCGGACCTTTGTTTTGCGGCGCTTACAACGTTATTGTAATAGTCGGTGTTCAGCTTTTCGTAAATGCCTGTCGTAAATGAAAATACGGGGCTTGTGCTTACCCACTCCGAGCCGAGCTCACGTGAGCGGTTTACAGCCGATACACTCCAATAATACGTACGGTTTTTTTCAAGACCGTCAACCTTTTTAACGCTGTACGGAACAATCTCATCATAGACAACATTTTTCATCTGTCTGTCCGTTGCTATTTTAAGATGATACTTACTCGCTCCGAATGCGTCCTCCCACACAAACTCAAGATTGTTTACGGATACCGCACTTTGCCCGTTCTGCGGATAAAGCTGACGAAACGGAGAAGTTTGCTCCGACAAAACCAAATCCGTCTGAAGTCCTATTTGCTCAATATCGAACGTATCGTCAAGCAGCTTCGGCATTTTTTTAGCCGTCGGCGAACCGCTTTTGAGGCGGTAATCCTGATTTTCGGCATCGACAAAATCGTCGCATTTTTCCATTTGCTCATTATTTTTGTAAACGCCGTACTCCTTTGTGTTTGAACCTACAATGTTTTCTGCGGAATTTACGGCAAGGTTACCCGTGACAATGCTGAATTTTGCCAAAGCCGGGTCCGTTGTACTTTTGTCCATCATTGAAAACATTTCTTTCAGATTTTTATATTTTGCAAAGTAGATTTCGGGGTTTGCGATAATGCTTCCGAATCCCGGCGATGTTTCATCGGTGCTGTTTCTCGCCGCACCGCCGTTTTTGATGTCCATGTCGCCTGTTTTGACATTAATCGACAAGTTGTCGCAATACATATCGTCAACACCGTTTGTATATATGTTTTTGTTTACGTCCTTTATTATATTATTGTATGCCGACTGTCCGCAAAGGCGGTCGTCCCAATAAATGGCGCATTGGTGACCGAACGTCAGCGCTTCGGTGGAATACGAATCGTGCAGATAGTTGTACGCAATAACATTTCCCTGCGTAATTGCATTTCTGCCTGCATAAATAATTCCGCAATCGTCCGTTTCCTGAATACAGTCGTGCATTTCGTTATACATTATCTCCATATCGTTTCCTCGGTACAGCAACCCCTGAAACGCAATACGTGACATATTGTTATGTATAAACTTAAATCCGCAGCCGCCGAGGAAAACAGCGTTTGCCGCCTTATTCGCTCTTGCACACAGATAGAAAATATTGTTTTCGATAACGTTCCCGGACGGTGTCAGAGTATCGAGATTACCGCCTGAGAGGTCGAGCGCCTCCGCACCGATATTGTAAAACGTACAGCCCGATATATCGCAGTTATACGAGCCGTCAATCCGCTGATTTTGCCAATAATCCGCATCGGTTTGCGCCTTTTTCGAGCCTGTTGAGGATATAGCCTTTGCGCCGAGATTTTTAAATGTACAGCTTAGAAAATCAATATTTTTCACATCCTGCATTTTAATTGCGTCCGCACAGCACTCGCTGAACGTTATTCCGCTAAACGTTATGTTTTCAGCACCCGTTATATTCATAAACGAACTGCCGGCAAGCGAAATTTCAAGCTCCGACTCCGAAAGCGAATACGGCGGGTAAATATAAAGCTTCATTTTGCTTCTGTCAATATAGTACTCGCCCGGCACATCAATCTCCTCAAGAAGATTAAACGCCTTCCATCGTCTTGACTGATAGCTTGTGAATTTAAAATTATCGTTTTTATTTGTAACCGTTATCGTCTTGTTCACCGGGTCAACGCTTTCTCCCGACATTCTCGAATAGCGCCAGTCCCAATCGTGATAGCCGCCTACCCACCAATCCGTCGCTTCTGTCCAATAAATCGGATTTGTGCCCTCGTATGTTATGGTTCTGCCGTCCGTGCTTGTAAGCCAGCGTGTATAGTTTCCGTCACCGTTCGGCCACTCGCCGCGTCTTTGCTCCTTACCGTCAATAAAAAGCGCATTCGGCTCACCGCCGCGGAAACAGTCAAGCGTAGGCTCAATATCGGTGTTCTTTCTTATATCGTTTTGCGATATTTTGCCCGAAAGGTCAATCTCTGCAATTTTATCCTTAACGCTGTCTTTGATTCTTTTCAGCGTTCGCTTATCGGTGACTTTTGAAAATTTGGGATTGTCAAGCTTTACCGACCCTTTAAATACAGGCTCCTCACCGTCATATGCACGGTATACAACACTTTCCGATATACCGGAGTCCTCGCTTGTAAAGCTTACGGGAGATGTAAATCTGTAATCTCCGCCTCGAAAAACAACCTCGATTTTCGTATTTTTTTTGTTAATGCTCCTTACCTTTTTTCTTGCTCCGTCAAGCGTTGCAAGCGGAGAGCCGACAGAGCCGTCCGACGTATCCGAGCCGTCGGGCGAAACGTAAATATACTCCGTCTTATCTTCCGGCGCTGCCAATGATGTTCCCTGAACACACATACATACCAAAACAAGAGCCGATATAAATCTGTTAAATGCTTTTATGGTAAATCACCTCAAATCCAAAACAATGCCGTTAGTTTTCTCTGTAAATAATACTGCCGTAATTGAGCGACCTTCTGTATGCAAGGAATACGGCATTATCGGAAAAGTCCTCACTGCCCGTATCCTTATATGTCCTCAAATCCTCAACCGACGCCGATTTAACAGTCAGCTTATTGCCGCTGCCCTCAACAATCAAAATACTTCCCGTATTCCTTATTATAACCGATTTTACATTCTTTTCAACGTCCTTGTAATCGGCAAAATTAATGCTTTGCGGTTTGTAATTTGTTGCAATCTTAACGCCTGTACCGCTTTTTGAAATAATCTTACCCGACCACGTTGTATTGTCGCAGTTTAAGTAACCGCCGGCATAATCGGAATCGTAGAAATCCGCCGTAGTATGACAATTTGCATTAAACGGACGCTTTTCGCTGAAATCATACGCCATGCGCAAAGCCTCAATTTCATTGTCATGGTTCAGTGAGAAGTAAACAATATCGCCTGCCGTTATATCGGAATACTTTTTCGGACCGGTAATTTCAAATGAATCGGTTTGACTTACCTCTTTTGCATTCGTTTGAGAGTTTACCATAACGGCGTCTGAACACACGGCATACTCCGCCTTTTTGACGTTTTCCGAAAGGTTAAATTCGTATCCCGAGAATTTTGTAACGTTTTCGCCGTCCTCGTTTACAATCTCCGAAATGCTTTCAACCAAAAACGCTCTTGACTGCTCGATATAATACGTTTTGTCAGTACTGCTTTTATTCTCGTATACTACGACAACATCGGCATTTACAGCGTCCTTGTCAGCCGAATATGCCTCAACGGTGTAATCCTTGCTTGTAAAGTGCGTGCTGTTGAAGGAATAGCTTTTTATATCGTTTTTATATTCGTTATCAGACGGCACGGTAAACTTCTTTGTGCTTGAGTTAACATAAAAAACGGTTGAAAAAGACGGTTGGTCGGATTCGTAGCGGTACTTGTTCTTATCGGCAATTTTATACCAGCCGAGTCCGCTGTCCTCACCTGTCCGACTTGCGAAAACGAGCTTTGTAAGCTTCCCGAAATCATCTATCGAGTAAAGAACAGCATCACCCTTTCTGCCCGAGTAAATACTTACTGCATTTTCAAACTTAAACTTACTTCCGTTTATAAGTATTTTATCGTCCGAATAAAGTCTTAAAAAGCTTTTCTCACCCGTATACAGCTTAACCGAATACTGCTTGCCCTCTGCTTCCTCATCATCGTATTTAATATCGCAGAATATTCCAACCTTATCCTCGCCTATCGTATTATCGGCGCTTTCATACCAAAATACCCTGCCGAATGCGTTGATAAAAAGCTTGTATGACTGTCCTGTTCTGAGAGTATCAAGACCCTTATACCCCGTTACAGCCTTTGATGTTTCATACTCCTCACCGTTTCCGCTTATAATCGTTTTACCGTCATCGGACGAAATCGAGGTAACGGAGAATGAGTCGATTTTTTTGCCGCCTCTTTCAATCCCGATAAAGCCTCTTGATTTTCTTACGTTCAGAATATCGCCCGTTTTAATATCGTCAAAAGAAATTCTGCCGCTTACTTCATCGGAAATTACAATTGCGTCCTCGCTTATTCCGTTCCCCGACAAATCGTATTTTTCGCCCGAAGCCTTTGTATAAATGCATTTACCGTCAGCGTCAATACCCGATACAATCGCAAACTCGAATTTGTATACGACAATTGCTGTGCAAACTCCGCCGTTTAAAATGACGTCTGCATATCCGTCGGTAAAATCAAAGGTTGAGCTGTCGTATGATTTTTGGTATTCGTTGTTTACAATAACCTCGGCATTTTTGTCAAGACGCTTTGTAACCTTTTTTCCGTTTGCGCTGTAAGATATATATCCGTTACCGATAGATTCAAAATCTTCAATATCGAACGTATTGACGGTGCATGAATTGGTCTGCTCTATATAAATTGCCGTGTTTTCGTCATCGTCCGTTTTGTAATACATATAAACCTCACGGCCGATATAGTCGGTCTTGTCGCTTTGCTTTTCCGAAAGTCTTGCCGAAACTCCGCCGACCGTGACAAATCCGCAGGCAACAGCCGATTCTCCGCGTATCGCAGTATAGCCGTTATCGGTCATAATACCTTTTTGCTTGCCGATTTTAAGCACACCGTTCATAAACGTTTTGTCGCTTTTTGTGATTTTTCCGCTTGACAAATCATCATATTCGAGCAATTGAACATCGAGCGCATTGTAAATAAGATTAATCACATCTCTTTGACTTACAGCGTCATTTGCCGAGTGCGATATACCCTTTGACAAGCCAAGCTCCTCCGCACACGACGTATACCCCAACGGATAGCCGCCCTTATTTTCCGCATAAACAGAATAACCCATAAGCGAAACAATAACCTTTTGCGCTTCCTTAAGCGTTATGCTGTGCTCCGGTGCAAAGAGATTGTCGGAGATACCTCTCATAACTCCGCAGTCTTTCACAGCCTTTATTTCATAGTAATACGGATGAGAAAGGTCAACATCTTCAAAAATTCCGCCCTCCGCCGTTTTTGAAACGGTCGTTGTGTCCTCGCCCGATACAAGCGACTGCCATTTATCGTTTTTCTCTTTTTCGGAATTTGTTATACCGAGTGCATTTGCAAAAACGGCTGCAAACTCCGCTCTTGTAATAAGTCTGTCCGGCTCGTAATCCATATCAAAAATACCGGAGCCTGTCATAAATTTCTCAGCCGCCGTCAGCTCATTGCCGCTCTGTGCGGAAAAGGCGGTGATATTCATAAGCAATGCCGAAATCAAAAGGCATAAGGCTGTTATTTTCCTCATCTGTCAATTACTCCTTTCATGCTCAGAATACTGCAAATTATTTTTGCCGCCTGCGCTCTTGTACAGTTCTCCCTCGGACGGAATGTGTTGTCGTCAAATCCGCCTATTATGTTGTACATACTGAGATACGCAACGGCTTCCTTTGCATATTCGTCAATATCGTCATTGTCATTAAAGTCAAGCTCCGCATTCATTTTTCCGCCGAGACATCTGTAAATCACGGTGCAAAGCTCCTGCCTTTTAATCGGCACACCCACACCGAAAGTATTGTCGCCTATCCCGTTTATAATGCTGTTCTCGCTTGCCGATGCAATATACGGTGCGTACCATGCATTTTCGGGAACATCGGAATACGGCGTCTTTGTATTTTCCGCAGCAAAGCCGAACACCTCGCATATAAGCTTAACAGCCTGTTCACGTGTTACGGGTGATTCGGGTGCAAAGACGTTTTCGCTTATTCCCGACAAAATTCCGCGCTGCTTAAGCTCGTAAATATCGGCATAAGCCCAGTGCTTATCCGAAACATCCGAAAACATATCAGATTTTTTATCGTCCTTTTTCACAACTGTAACATCGCTCGACGTACTCGGCACAGTTGCAGCCGTTCCCCTGCCGCCGCCTGATGATGAGCCGCCTCCGCCCGATGATGAGCCGCCGCCTTGCGTGCTTTGCTTATACTTTGATATTTCGCTTTCAAGCTGTGCAGCCGTGTAATTCTTTCTTGCAATCAGATTGTTATATCCGCTTTTATCGTCGGCGCTTAAATATTTCGGAATGTCAAGTCCTGCCAAATCGGCATTATCCTTTGTAAGCACCTCCCCGATATATCCCGTACCGCCCACCTTCGGGTCACGTATTGCGCCCAAAACGGTGTTAAGTGCAAAATCCTTTTTAAACTCGTCAAAATCCTTGTACCTTCCGAGATTTCCCGAAAGCGTTTTCTTTGCGCTGTCGGAAAGGTATTTGTTGTACACGCTCCAAACGGTAACGCCGTCCGTGTCAATATCGCTCATATGAAGCTTATCGTCAAATTTCAGACTGCCGCCCTCGTCCGTAAGACTGATATTCTTCGGATTTGCTCCAAACAGCGAAACGGCTGCCGCCCTCTCAAAAAGTCTTACCGCATCAGATTCGCACTTTATTTGTTCGATACTTCCGAGCAAAATTTCTGCCGCCAAATCGCTGTCGTATTCTCCGTCGCCGACAAAATCTATACCGAATCCTTTCATAAACCGTGACATATTCTTTGACAAATCCGCCTTGGTCATACCTGCGATGTTATCCCTCACATATTCCCAAAGCATCGGAATATCAACGGTAATTTTTCCGCTTGCCCTCAAAAGCGCTCCGTCAGCCGTTTCAGCCTCCGCAATAATATAGTAGCTTCCCTTTCCGGAAAAAGCGTCAATTTTAACCAAAGCCGTGTCGCCGTCAGATATAATGTTTATCGAATCAGCCATCACGTTTCTGTTATCGTTTACCGCATACCAGCTGAATTTTGTTTCGGGTGAGTACGGAATCACCTCTGCCGTAAACTCCGCCGTATCGCCGACATTTAAACTTTCCTCACTGCCACCTGTAAGGTTAATTGTATATTCGCCGTCCGACGGTATATCCTCAACCTTTTTCGGCTGAACATCTATATAAGCCGTCTTTACAAAGCCGTCATACTGCCTTGATTTTGCAACAACCGCATATCTTCCGACAGGTACGTCCTCTCCTATTGATATTACCGCCGAACCGTCAGCCGACGATTTAACCTTAAAACCGCCTGCCTTTTCCGTCTTGTTTTCGTCAAGCACAAGATATGAAAACGTCTGATTTAAATTACCGCCCGAACCGATTTGATTAACAACCTCTGCCTTAACGTTTATTTTTGATTTTTGGCAAATATCGTTTTTATCGGTTAAAACGTTTACGGAAATATCGGAAGGCATCTCCTCGCCGAAATAGATGTTGTCGAATTTTGTAACGTCAATCTCGGTCTGTGCGCCGGATGATGAACCCTGCGGAAATCCCACAACGAGAGTATGCGATTTTGAATAGTCGCTGTTTTCGTTAGGTTTAAGAGAAAAGCCGATTACCTGATCCTCCGAGCCTATTTCCGCTCCGCCGCTGCCGTATTCCTTTGAATATACAAGTCCGTCACCGGAATTTGTCAATGCAGCGCCGACCTTTACGCTTTCGCCTGCCGTTTTCTTTATGGGCAGAGTGAATACGTATGATTTTTGATTATCAAATTCAATCATATCAAACACAATTCCGTAATATCCTCTTGCGCCTGCGTTTCCGATATTCGACACCGTGCCGAGATAAATCGGACCGAAGCAATGCGACGACTCGAACCACTTACTGCCGAGCGAAAACGATACCGACGTGTCGTTTCTTGTCGAATTGTTTGCAAGCGTTCTTGCCGATGTCAGGTCGATATTAAGAAGATTTTCCGGTCTGTCACCGCTCGGAACATAATCCTCAAGCTCCGACGGATTTATCGGCTCATCGGCATTTGTAAGCCTTATTGTAACCGATTTTCTGAAACCCTCATATACGCTCGACTGTGCGCAAACCGAATATACGCCGTTTGAAACGGATTTATCTACGGTTACGGTCGTAATTCCGTTCTCATCGGTTGAAAAATCAAAACCCGATACAATATTTGTTTTGCTCTCGTCAAGTGCAAAAAACTCCATATCCTGCGCCGTGTTACCTTTAATTCCTACCTGATTTAAAACTTCCGCTTTTATTTTAAAGCTTTCGCCCTGCGTTATATCGTCCTCATCGGTAAGAAGCGTGTTTTTAATATCGTACGCCTGTTCCTCTCCGAAATAAACGGAATCGGGATATGATGTTGCAAGCTCAATTGCAGCGCCGCTTTTTGTACCCTCCGGGAATCCGATTATTATAAAATGCTTTGACGAATAGTCGCTGTCGGCTGTATGCACAGTAACTGCATACGTTTCCTCACCGTCGCCCAAAAGCTTACCCTCTGCACCGTACTCGTTTGAATACACAAGTCCGTCAGCCGTTTCGTTCGTCAGCGCAAAACCGAGCCTTACGTTATCGCCGTCCGTTTTCTTGATAGGCGCTGAAAAAACATAATCCTTTCCGCCCTCAAACTCGAGCATCGCAAATTTCATGCCGTAAAATCCGAGCGCACCGGCATTTGTTATATCGCTCTGCGCCCAAAGCGTTACGGGGCTGAAAGCCATCGCACCGGCAAACCAATTGTCCGTCACAAGCTTGCTGTTTACCTCTATACTGTTTCTGCCGACATTGTTCGCAAACGTTCTTGCCGCCGTTTTATCTATCTGCATGAGATTTTTGTTTTTTTCGGTCGGAACATAATCCGAAAAATCGCTTCCCTCCGCAAAAGTAACCGTATTTAAAATAAGACCCAATCCGATAATAAACGCTGTAATTTTTTTCACTTGTCCGCCCTCCGTAAGCAATGTAATAACATACAATTCTTGTTATACTTATTATACAATAATTAGTGATTGTTTACAATATCAAAAACAATAAATGTTTATTTGGCTTATTTCTTAATATTTTGCGAAAAAGTATCAGTTTACCGACGAACGGTTTTTAAAAAAGCAAAAATTCTGCTTGACAGCGTGCTTTTTGCGTGCTGTTATCCGGTAAGTAAAATTTAAAAAAAAGACGTATTCAATCAAAATTTCCATGCATAAAAACCGCCTGTCAAAAAAAGCACTTTGGCGGATTTGAGATTAAAATATCTTACGGTTTTTTACTGAAAAATTTTACTTCCCGCTCTCCGCATTTGAAATAACAGGAACAAATTAAGCCGTTTTTCACCCGTTACACATCTAAAAACGATAAAATACAATAAAAATTACGTGCTTTTTTGGTAAAATCCGAAAAAATGCTTAAAAAACCTTGTAAAAAAATAAATTATGTTATATAATTATACGGAGATACTTATAATTGGAGGAAACGATATGGAAAATATTGAAAATAACGAAAAAGAACTTTCCGAGCTTCTCAAGGTAAGACGAGATAAACTTGCGGAGCTTTGCAATGACGGACGTGACCCTTTCAAAATAACCAAATTCGACAGGGACGAAACATCCGAAAGCATAAAAAATAATTTTGACGCTTTGGAGGGCAAACGTGTAAGCATTGCCGGCAGAATTATGTCAAAGCGAGGAATGGGTAAGGTTTGTTTTTGCCATATTTCCGATATTGACGGTCAAATTCAGCTTTTTGTTAAAAAGGATATTCTCGGCGACGATGAGTACGCAAGATTTAAAAAATACGATATAGGCGATATTGTCGGCGCAAGCGGCGAAGTGTTTAAGACAAATACGGGCGAAATTTCCATACGTCCCGACTCGATTACGCTTTTGTCCAAATCGCTTCTTCCCCTGCCCGAGAAATTTCACGGTCTTACCGACCCCGACCTTAAGTACAGACAGCGCTATGTTGACCTTATAATGAATCAGGATGTTAAAAATACATTTATAGCAAGAAGTAAAATTGTTCGTTGCATACGTGAATTTATGGATAACCGCGGATTTTTGGAGGTTGAAACGCCTGTTTTAAACACTATCCCCGGCGGTGCTGCCGCTCGTCCGTTCGTAACACATCACAATGCTTTAGACATTGATATGTACATGAGAATTGCAACGGAGCTTCACCTTAAAAGACTTATTGTCGGCGGACTTGAAAAGGTTTACGAAATCGGCAGAATTTTCAGAAACGAGGGTATGGATATTCGTCATAATCCCGAGTTTACTTCAATTGAAATATATCAGGCATACGCCGATTATAACGATATAATGGACCTTACAGAGGAGCTTATAAGATACTGTGCACGTGAGGTTTGCGGCACGGAGCAGATAACGTATCAGGGCGTTGATATTGACCTTTCGCATTTTGAAAGACTTACAATGATTGACGCTGTTAAAAAATACTCCGGCGTTGATTTTAACGAAATAAAAACAGACGAAGAAGCACAAAAAATTGCAAAAGAGCATAATCTTGAACTTGAACCCGCAAAGGATTCGCGCGGTGATATAATCAATCTTTTCTTTGAAGAATACGTCGAGGAAAAGCTTGTTCAGCCTACATTTATTACCGACTATCCGGTTGAGGTTTCTCCGCTTGCAAAGAGAAAGCCCGATCAGCCGGAGCTTACCGAGAGATTTGAGGTGTTTATCACAAGCCGTGAAATGGGTAATGCATTCTCCGAGCTTAACGACCCCATTGACCAAAGAAAGAGATTTGAACATCAGGCAAAGCTCAGAGCAGCAGGCGACGACGAGGCGAATATGGTTGACGAGGACTTCCTCACCGCTCTTGAATACGGTATGCCACCGACAGGCGGTCTCGGTATCGGCGTAGACAGACTTGTTATGCTCCTCACCGACAGCTATTCAATCCGTGACGTGCTGTTGTTCCCGACAATGAAGCCGTTAGAGAATAAGTAACCAAAGAAATGCAGTGTTTATGCGATTTTTTTAGTTTTATGAGTGTGATGTTTACACCGATTTACACCAATCGTACACCAATTTGTGCAAAAAAACTGTGTATGAAAAGAAGCTTGTAATTATCAAAAGGTGACATGGATATTTTATTCTATGTCACCTTTAACCATATAGACAATTATAAATATTTATATAAGCAAAAAAACAAAATAGTTAATTATTGCAAAATCACAGATAAATAAACAACATCACGAACAGAAGTATTGTTCCGTTCTTTTTTATTAAATGGAGGAAACGAAAATGAAATGCCTTATGAAATATGAATGGGTAAAGCTTATGCGATCTCGCCTGCCGCAAGGCAAGGGCGTAATGGGCGCTTGGATGAAGCTTGCTTCCTGTGCAGCATTTCGCAGGGGCATAGCTACCTACTGCGGATACAAAAACGAAGTTTCACCCGGTATGTGGTCAGGCGGTATTGTCGGTATTAAAAGTATACTCGGCATAAAGAAAAAATCAGATGCACTTTTAATGCTTGACAAACTATCGGAACTCGGCTATATAAAATATGAGCTTAACT
>CAKSPW010000067.1 GCA_934486495.1 uncultured Clostridia bacterium | reverse complement strand
CATATACACGTACCTGAAGGAGCAGTGCCGAAGGACGGCCCGTCGGCAGGTATTACGATGGCGCTTGCGGTATTTTCGGCTCTCACCGGAAAGAAGGTAAAATGCGATGTTGCCATGACGGGAGAAATTACTCTCAGAGGCAGAGTGCTTCCTATCGGCGGACTTAAGGAAAAAAGTCTTGCGGCGCATCGTGCCGGTATAAATACAGTTATTATTCCGCATGATAACATAAAGGATCTTGATGAAATTCCGGAAACGATAAAAAATGAAATGACGTTTATTCCGGTTAAAACAATGGATGAGGTTATAAAGCACGCTGTCTGCTAAGGCGGCAGAAAGGAAACAGAATGAATATAAATAATGTAAAGCTTACCGTTTCGGCTGTAAGAAAGGATCAGTATCCAAAGGATAATATACCCGAGTTTGCGTTTGCCGGAAGGTCAAACGTAGGAAAATCATCACTGATAAACAAGCTTTTAAACAGAAAATCGTTTGCACGTGTGAGCGGTACTCCCGGAAAGACAATTACAATTAATTTTTACAACGTTGACGATACCGTTCATCTTGTGGATTTGCCGGGCTACGGCTATGCGAAAAGACCTAAGAGCGATGTTGAAAAGTGGGGCAAGATGATGGAGGATTATCTTGCAAACAGAGATGAACTTGTGCAAACCGTGTTGCTTGTCGATTCACGCCATGACCCTACAAAAGACGATATTTTAATGTGTGATTGGATAAGGCATTATCACGACAGAGTAATAGTTGTTGCAACAAAAACCGATAAGCTTAGGAAAAGAGAAATTGAAGAAAAAATGGAAAGAATATGGGAAGTGCTGTCATTGACGGAGGACGATATTCTTGTACCGTTTACAAATACCAATGACGAGGGAAAGTATACGGTTTGGGATATGATAGAGATGATGCGTGCCCCCGAGGACAGTGATTATTGAGCTTTTCATTGACGGAGAGGTAAAATGAAATTTCAAAATAAAACGTACAGGGTGCTTGAATTTGACAAGCTCCTTGAAAAATTAGCGGCGTATACCGAAAATGAAGCCGTGAAGGAAAGAATACTGTCGCTTGAGCCGTTGCATGATTTTGACGAGGTTGCCGGAGCGCAGGCTCAAACGAGCGAGGCAGTGTCATGCTCTTTAAAATTCGGTGCGCCGCCTGTAAATCTTGCGGCAGATGACCCGTCGGGAAGCGTGAAAAGAGTTGAGATGGGCGGAGCATTAAACTGTGCGGAGCTTTTGAAAATATCAAGGCTTTTGTATGTTTCACGCCGTATGAAGTCGTATTTATCCGATTTTAATACGGGCAGTGTTTTAAAAGAGGCGGCGGAGAGTATAATTACCGCAAAACAGACAGAGGACAAAATAAATTCGTGCATTTTGTCAGAGGAGGAAATAGCCGATGATGCATCGGCCGAGCTTGCGGCAATTCGCAGACGGATAAAGTCGCTTAATGCAAAAATCCGTGAAAGTCTCAACTCCATGATAAAAAGCACGCACTATAAAAAATATCTTCAGGATGCGCTTGTGAGTGTGAGAAACGATCGCTTTGTGATTCCGGTAAGAAGTGAATATCGTCAGGAGGTTTCGGGAATTGTACACGATACCTCGGCAAGCGGCGCAACGCTTTTTATCGAGCCTATGAGCGTCGTTCAGTCTAATAACGAAATCAGAGACTTAAAGGGCAGGGAGGAGCGTGAAATTGAACGCATTCTTTTTGAGCTTTCCGAGCTTGTCGGTGAGTGCGGACATACGCTTTTTGTAAACTACCGTGTTATTTGCGATCTTGATTTTTGGTTTTGTAAGGCGGCATTTTCGCTTGATATGGGCGGAAACGAGCCGCATTTGAACTCGGACGGCATTGTGGAGCTTAAAAGCGCCCGCCATCCGTTTATAGATAAGGACAAGGTTGTGGCAAATGATATTTATTTGGGTAAAGATTTTGACACTCTTGTTGTAACAGGCCCGAATACCGGCGGTAAGACCGTAACGCTTAAAACGGTAGGCTTGTTTGCGCTTATGACGGCGTCCGGACTTCATATTCCGGCAAGCGAGGGCAGCAGTATGGCAGTTTTTGAGAATGTGTTTGCCGACATAGGTGATGAGCAGTCGATAGAGCAAAGCCTTTCAACGTTTTCATCACATATGGTAAATATCGTATCGATACTTGAAAACTGTACTCCCGGTTCACTTGCGCTTTTTGATGAGCTTGGCGCAGGTACAGACCCGACAGAAGGTGCGGCGCTTGCAATTTCCGTTCTGGAGTTTTTAAGAAAGAGAAACGTAAGGACTATCGCAACAACGCATTACAGCGAGCTTAAGCTTTTTGCACTTTCGACAAAGGGCGTTGAAAATGCGTCATGTGAGTTTGATGTAGAGTCGCTTAAGCCGACATATCGCCTTCTTATAGGAGTGCCGGGAAAGTCAAACGCATTTGCAATTTCGAAACGTTTGGGGCTTGATAAGCGTGTTATAGACAGGGCAAATGAGCTTTTAACAGATGAGAGTGTTCATTTTGAGGATGTTATAACCGACCTTGAAATCAGTCGGGAAAAGGCAAGACGAGAAAGCGAAACGGCAGAGAGCCTCAAGGCAGAGCTTGCAAAAGAGCGTGCGGCACTTGAGGAGGAAAGAAAGAAATTTAAAGAGAGCAAGAGTAAGATTTTAGACAGCGCCACACGTGAGGCGAAAATAATCGTCATGGACGCAAGGGACGAGGCAAACCGAATTATACGAGAGCTTGAAAAAATGAAGCAAAGCGGTAAAAACAGCTCGGGCGAGAAAATTCAGAATTTGAAGGGCGACCTTAAAAAGAAAGAAGAGTCAATCGACAAGAAAATGAAAAATGCCGCAAAGCCAAGACGCACGTTTGCTGAGCCTCCGAAAGATTTGAAGCCGGGTACAACGGTAAAAATTGTTGATATGAATCAAGATGCAACTGTTTTAAAAGAGCCTGACAAGAACGGAATTGTAAGAGTTCAGGCAGGGATAATTAAAATGGATGTTCATATTTCTAACATAAGAAAAGCAGAAACTGATGAGTCAAAGCTTCTTGCAAACAAGTATATGAAGACGGTGCGTTCATTTGAGTCAAAGACAAAGACGGCGTCAACCGAGGTCGATGTAAGAGGTCAAAATTCTGAGGAGGCAATAGATAACGTCAGCAAGTTTTTGGATGATTGCCTGCTTGCCGGTGTGTCAACCGTTACAATTATTCACGGAAAAGGCAGCGGAATACTCAGAAAGCAAATTCAGGATTACCTGAGAAGAAATAAGCGTGTAAAAAGCTATCGAAACGGCAGATACGGCGAGGGCGAAAACGGCGTAACGGTAGTTGAATTATAGTGCGATGAGGAGGGATTTTAGATGAACGGCGGAGATTTTTTAGATACGCTAAAGGGGTTTGTATCATTTTTGGGTGAGATTTTAACGGCGGCATTTTGGGGGCTGTATATGATATTTTCATCTGCCTATACTCGTTTGAGCTCATTTCTTGAAAGCATAAACATACCCATTCTTCCGTCAAAATCCAAAATCCTTCAGGAGCATTTTGTAAGCGGCGGTTTTGCCGTTATTATAATAATTTATATTATATGCATAAATATATCGGCATTTCGTCTTTTCAAACTTGACAAGATAAAAGCAAAACAGGCTCCGCCTAAGGATAATTTGCCTAAGAGAAGCAGAAAATATGACCGTATAAGCGAAAGAAAGCTTATGTCACGTTGTTTTTGGGGCGGTGCACTCGGCGGATTTATCGGTATGAAGGTATATCATCATAAAACACTTAAGCCGAAATTTACGATAGGCGTTATGGTGATGCTCATTGTTCAGTTGTTGATTTTCAGCTTTGTAATGGGATTTTTCGGATTTTGGCTTTATTTGTCGTAAGTATAATAAAGAGGATTTATTAAATGGATAGAAAAGAAAAGGTTCTTGCATATTTGCAGTCGAAAAACTATATACCTCTTAAGAAAGAGGAGCTTGCGGTAATGCTCGATGTGCCTAAGGATGGCATGGCGGAGCTTGAAGGTATTTTGTCGGAACTTGAAAATGAGGGCAAAATCATATGCGGTAAAAAGGGCAGATATTTTCCGGCAAATGCAAAGGGACAACGTTACAGCGGAGTTTTAAAATGTCATCCGAGCGGAAAATTTGCGTTTATCGTTCGTGAGGACGGCGATGATATTTACGTCAGTAATAAGGATTTCGGCAATGCACTAAACGGCGATACTGTTCTTGCACAGCACAAAAGCGGCAGCGGAAACAGGACTGAAGCGAGTATTGTAAGAGTATTAAAGCGTGCTGACAGCGATGTTGTCGGTGTTATTTACACCAAAAAAGGAAAGCATTTTGTATTGCATCCCGATGACCCTCGCTTTTTGAATGATATTTATATAAGGCTTGCGTGCGCTGAGGGTGCATCTGTCGGTGACAGGGTGTGCGTTGGCGAGCTTAATGTGTCGAATGACAGACGTGTATACGGCAGAGTTTTGCGTGTTTTGGGCAGGGCCGATGAAATATCGAGCCTTGTTGAGGGAATACTTATCGGCAATAAAATAAAAACCGAATTTGAAAGAAAAACGCTTGACGAAGCTGACGGTATAAGCGAGGATATATCGATAAGCGAGGACAGGCTCGATTTAAGGGATAAAAAAATATTTACCATAGACGGAGAGCTTGCACGCGACTTTGATGATGCCGTAAGCATTGATATACTTGAAAACGGAAACTATTATTTGGGCGTTCATATAGCCGATGTCAGCGAGTACGTAACACCCGGCAGTGCGCTTGATAATGAGGCATATACAAGGGGAAACAGTGTTTATATACCGGATAGGGTAATTCCCATGCTTCCCGAAAAACTGTCAAACGGTATTTGCTCACTCAATCCTGGTGTTGACAGGCTGACGTTATCTGTTTTTATGGAAATAGACCGAAGCGGGAAAATAATGCAAAATAAAATAACAAAAGGCGTTATTCGCTCGTGCAGACGGCTTACGTATGAAAGGCTGAACGAGCTTTTTGAAAATGATGCCGGTTTAAAACGTGAGTATCCGGATATTTATTCGGATTTATGCAGTATGCGTGAGCTTGCGGCAATTTTGAGAAAAAGCAGATTTGCGCGCGGTGCAATTGATTTTGATTTTCCCGAGGCGGAGATTATAACAAACAGCGAAGGTTTGCCGACTGATATTCGGCCGCTCGAGCGTGGCGAGTCAAACAGGCTTATAGAGGAATTTATGCTTGCGGCAAATGAAACTGTTGCCGAGTATGCGTATTGGGCGGAACTTGCGTGCATTTACCGTGTCCATCAGCCGCCGTCGGTAGATAAGGTGCTCAGCTTTCAGTCGTTTTTGCGTCCGCTCGGCTTGTCACTCAAGGGGAAAATAGATGAGGATAACCCGGTTAAGCCGAAAGCTTTTGAACAGATTTTGGAAAAGGTGAAAAATACGCCGTACGAAAGAATTGTGTCAAAAACAATGCTGCGTTCCCTTATGAAAGCGGAGTACAAGGCGCAAAATCTCGGTCATTTCGGTTTGGCGGCTAAATACTACTGCCATTTTACATCACCCATACGCCGTTATCCGGATTTGGTTGTGCACAGAGCAATTAAATCAATGTTCGGCAGCGACGCTGTCAGCAAGCAGTTTGCGGCAAAGGCGGCAAAGCATTCGACCGAAACGGAAACGGCGGCGGATTTGTGCGAGCGTGATTGCGATGATTTGTTAAAGACTGTTTATATGTCACAGTATATCGGGTGTGATTTTGACGGAATTGTATCGGGCGTTACAAATTTCGGTATGTTTGTTGAGCTGGAAAACGGCGCAGAGGGACTTATAAGGCTTGAAAACATGACGGAGGATTATTTTATTTGTGATGAGAATACGCAGTCACTTATCGGCGAGAGAAGCCGAAGAACATACTCTGTCGGAGATATGGTTTCGGTTATGGTTGTAAGGTGCGATACGACGCTTAGGTCAATAGATTTTATTTTGTCGGAGGATGCATCGCATTCGCTTATTTCAAAATTTAACGAACACAGAAAAAAACGGAGGAAAAGATGAGCTACGAATTGGTTATACCTACGCTTTTGGGCATAGAGTCCGTTTGCGCAAGAGAGATTAAAAGACTCGGCTATGATGCAAGGTGCGAGGACGGACGGGTTATATTTGAAGGCGGTGCGGACGCTGTCGCAAGGACGAATATAAATATACGCTCGGGAGAACGTGTATTAATTCGTGCTGCGGAGTTTTCGGCTGTCAGTTTTGAAGAACTTTTTGAAAATACGAAAAGCATTGCATGGGAGGAATACATTCCGCTCGGCTATGCTTTCCCCGTGAAGGGATATTCAAAAAAGTCACGTCTTGCAAGCGTTCCTGATTGTCAGGCGATAATAAAAAAGGCGGTTGCATCGAGGCTGGGTGAAAAATACGGTTTAGAACATATCCCGGAGGAGGAAGCTGTTGTCAGAATACAGTTTTCAATTATGAACGACAATGTTTCGCTTATGATTGATACATCGGGTACACCGCTTTACAAAAGAGGGTACAGAACGGAGTCCAATCTTGCTCCGCTTAGGGAAACTCTTGCGGCGGCGATTGTAATGCTTAGCTTTTGGAAGTATGAAACTCCGCTCTGCGACCCGTTTTGCGGTTCGGGGACAATTCCGATCGAAGCGGCTATGTTTAAAAGAAATATAGCGCCAGGACTTAATCGAAGCTTTGCGTCGGAATGTTTTCCGTACGTATCCGAGCAGATATGGAAAAATGCAAGAGATGAGGCAAGGGATAATATTCGCTCACTTCCGCTTGAAATATACGGCGGCGATATTGACGAAGACTGTATAAGAATGTCCGGAGAAAATGCGAAAAGGGCGGGTGTTTCGGAAAATATCAGATTTGAAAGGTCAAGAGCGGAGAATTTTGCCGCAATGTCAGATATAGGTGCGATAATTTGCAATCCGCCGTACGGTGAACGTCTCGGCGAAAAGAGGGAGTGCTATAAGCTGTATTCCGATATCGGCAAAGCGTTTTCAAAGAATAAATATTGGTCGGAGTATATCTTATCATCGGACGAAGATTTTGAAGCTCATTTCGGGAAAAAGGCAAGCAAACGCCGAAAGCTTTATAACGGAATGATTAAGTGTAATCTGTATCAGTATTTCGGGGACAAAAAATAAGGCGGTGGAGTTATGGCAGAGCTTTTTAAACTGTATTTTATATTTTTTAAAATGGGTGTTGTTTGTTTTGGCGGAGGATATGCACTTTTGCCTATAATACAAAGGGATATTGTCCAAAGGTACGGCTATGCAACCGATACGGAGGTAGCCGATTATTTTGCAATCGGTCAATGCACTCCGGGAGCAATAGCAGTAAATGTTTCAACGTTCATAGGCTATAAACGAAAGGGAATACCGGGTGCGATTTTTGCGACACTAGGCTTTATAACTCCGAGCATATTTATCATTGGAATAATAGCGTCTTTCCTTGAAATGTTCAGCACACAGCCTGTTTTAAATCATGCGTTTGCAGGTATAAGAATATGTGTCTGCGCACTTATTTTAAAAGCTGTTGTAGGATTTTGGAAAACATCGGCGGTAGATGTGTTTACAACCTTGCTGTTTTTTACGGTGTTTGCATTGAGCGTGTTTACAAAAATATCCCCGGTAATTTTAGTCGTTTTGTCGGGCGTCGGCGGCGCAGTTTATAAGTCGTTTTTAAGCTCAAAACAGATGTGACCGCAGGAGATTAAAAATAATGATAATTTTAAGGCTTTTTTACGAATTTTTCAAAATAGGACTTTTTTCAATAGGCGGCGGAGCGGCAACGATACCTTTTTTAAGTGCACTTTCCGATAAAACGGGATGGTTTACAAAAACGGAGCTTGCAAATATAATTGCCGTTTCCGAGTCGACTCCGGGACCTATCGGCGTTAATATGTCCACTTACGTCGGATTTAAGGCGGCGGGTGCTGCCGGAATGTTTGCGTCAACACTTGGACTTGTATGCCCGAGCGTGATAATTATAATGATTGTTGCGGGTCTGCTTTCAAAGTTTAAAAAAAGCGCTGCCGTAAAAAACACATTATACGGCTTGCGCCCGGCATCAATGGGGCTTATTGCTGCCGCTGCCGTTGAGGTAATGAAGCTGTCGTTGATTCATATTGATTTATTTAAGGAAACAAGAAAGTTTCTTGATTTGGTAGATTTAAGAAATACGGTAATTTTTGCTTTACTTTTTATCGGAATTAAGAAACTGCGCATACATCCGATTTGGTTTATTGCTGTGTCGGCTTGTGTTGGAATACTGTTAAAAATGTAATAAAGCGTTAATTTTAGCAGATGATTTACAATATATCATATTAATTCTGTATTGTTTCAATATATATTTACGGTAAGATATATACATATTCAATAATTTTTCTGTAAATAATGAAAATCATTTAAAAAAATGTGTTGACAAATGTGTCTAAATGTAGTATAATATAATAAACTGTAACAATGGAGGACTTAATATGGACGTTTTAACAAATTTGATTAAGAGTGAAATTAAAAGACAATACAAAAGTGTAAGAAATTTCTCTGCAATCAGTGATATTCCTTATTCTACTCTTGCCAATTCGCTTAGCAAGGGTGTTGGACTTACTTCTTATGAAACTGTAAGCAGAATTATGACTACACTCGGAATTAATCCTATTGTCAACAAAAACAAGCTTACTTTTTATTGCGACAGATTTTATGACATTAACGAAATGCTCGCAAAGCTTGACGCAAAGGGTTTACATACCGTAGAGACGATTTTGAACGTTGAATATGAACGGTGCTGCCCGGATGAGCCGAAGGAAGCTTCCGCAATGAAGGATTCTTATATTAAGAATAAGAATGAAATTGAGGAAAAAGTAGCTCAAAAGAGATTTTAATTTTATTCAACTGCCGATGCAACTTGATGTGTCTGCAGTTGATTTTTTTGTCCGTTTTTATATATGTAGGTTTATGTAAAAATGTGATATATTGGCATGATTTAGAAAATGTAAAAAAGCGGCAGACATTTTTGACGTTTACGGATAAATCTGCCTATTATTTTTACGTATCGAATAAGGATTTGTGAATAATGCTGAATTTGCGGGGAAAACATTGTCCGATGCGATTTAACGTGCTATAATTAAGATGAAAATTTCTTCAGTTTAAGAATATACGAGTGATTGTCAGTTTTAATTGGGGAGGGTATAATAATGAAAAAAATAACGGGAATTATATTGGGTGCGGCTTTGGTTTTGTTCGGTGTTATCTACTTATTGGCTTCGTTCGGCATTATAAACATGGATATATCCTTTGACGGCTGGTGGGCGTTGTTTATAATTGTTCCGTCAATAACGGGATTTGTAACGAGTAAGAATAAAATCCTGAATATATTCTTTCTATGGCTCGGAGTTTATCTTCTGTTGGCGGAGCAGGGAGTGATTGATTATTCGTTCGGTTGGAAACTGACAATACCGATTGTTGTTGTCTTAATCGGAATTAAGATTATTGTAAAATCGGTAAATGTGCAAAATCGCTGCGAAAACAATCAGGCAAATACATCAGCGTTTTGCTCAAAGGAATACGATTATTCGGGTATGGAGATCACGCATTCCAAGGTCAGCGCTGTTTTCGGCGGTGGTAAATACAATTTCGCAAATGCAAAAATAGCGGACGGAGCTTGTCTTGACCTTTTCTGTATGTTCGGAGGCGTGGAAATCATTGTGCCGAAAAATGTTAATGTAAAAATAAATACATTGTGCCTGTTCGGCGGCATAAGCGATAAACGTGATGTAAACTCAGATAGTGAAAAGGGCGTAACGCTTACTGTAAACGGCCGGTGCATATTCGGCGGCGCTGATATAAAATAGAATTTGATGACTGTTGTTTGCGTTGTACTGACAATGTAATATGTTTTTATAATAAGTAAAATGAGAGGCTGTTTAAAAAATCAATCGACTTTTTAAACAGCCTTAACTTTTTTTAAGTGGATAGGAAAAATCAACAAACATCATGATTTTATAAATGTCAATATTATACGGCAAAAGTCCGAGATATAATTTAAGTCCTTAAGTGCGTAAATCGTTACTTCATGTTTTCCTTTATTATCCGTGAAAGCGCATTGCCGGCATATTTAGCGGAGCGTTTTGCTTCATCTAATGAATTCCCGTTTGTTCCCACCTCCAAAATTATACTTGCTTTTGTAAGATGCTGATTAAATCGCTCCTCACGCAAATTCGGCGGACGCATAAGCCCCGGTGCGAGAGAGTTTACTCCGTTTGTAAGCTCGAGTGAAAATTTTAGGTTATATATCCAGTCGGGGTGATTTAATCCACTGCCGTTTGTACCGCAAACAACCATCATTTGAGCGCAGTCCTCACCGTTTAAATTCTTTACAAGCTTAACTTTTGTTCCGTCACTTTTTACTATTGCGTCACGGTGTACGTCGATTATTACAGAAATCGACGGATTATTTTTAATATCGTTTTGAGCCGTTTTAAGTGAACGTCCGTATGCACCTCGATAACTCGGATAGTCATGAACCGTTTTGTCGTGAATTACGGAAATTCCTTCGTTTTTTAGCTCATTTTCAAGAATATCTCCGACCGCAATCATGTTATTTTTCTCGTCAATGCTTCTGTTCTCGCTCGTTTCGCTGCTGCCGGCATAGCTCTCTGTTGTATGCGTGTGAATGATAAGAACGGTCGCGTCCGATTTAAAGCTGATAGCGGTGTTTTGTATATCAAGCGCATTATAATCAAAGCTTGTATCGTTTTTTATTTTAGTTTCCGAAATGCTGCGCTTTTCAACAGGAGGCGCCGTAGGCATTTCTGTCGGTGCGGCTGTTCGGTGCGGCTCCTCACTGCGTGGTTCGGCAGTGGGAGAAGCTGTTTTTTCGGGGAATATTGGGGAGTAGTCATTTAGTATATCATCGTATTTTTTGTTTTTGCTTTTTTCTATTTTTGATTTAATTTCTTTTATTAGCGAAGGCTTTTCTTTTGACGGAAGTGCATCAGAGATAATATCTGTCGGATTAAATGCGCTTATTGCTTTTTTATTTGCGGTTTTTATTCCGGCTGTAAGCAGTAAAATGCAAATTACGGATACGGACGCGGTTAAAATGTGTTTTTTTGTTATGACAAGGCATTTCATTTCTTTTTATCCTCCGGGATATATGGTTTTATCGGGGGCTATCTGCTTAAATATTCTTCTTTAATATATCCCCTCAGCTTTTCGGTATTGACGGGGAACTCAACAACGCCGCGCGCATAGTATGACAGCTCGTACGGCTCATAGAATATTACAAGATTTTTCCCGTCGAGATAGAATTTATCCTCACGCTTTTTATCTATTGACGGCTGTTCCCAAAGGTCGTGATATATATCGGGTTTTTCGGTTATCAGCTCATTTAGCTTTTCTGTCAAAAAATCCGTGTAGTTGCTGTCGATAAACAGGTCGGATAGATTAAGCGTTTTGTCATAACGGCTGTTATATGTTCGTGCGCTTCGCCATGTATTGCCGTGAAGTGCGGATATATATACATATTTGTCTGTTGTTACGCTGATTATTCCTCCTCGGTTCAGCTGTACATCGGTACTGAACTGTAGGGTAGGCTTTGTCGACGATAAAACGGCGGTATTGTTTACTCTGTTTTCAAAATCCTCCTGCCAAAGTCGCACCTCCTCAGATATTTTATCGTTAAATTCCGTTATCCCGTCAGAGCTTCCGCCGAGAATTATCGTTTCGCCGCTTATGGAGTACTTATCGGTTTCGAGAGATATTTCATCCGTTTTGTATTCTGTTTTGCCGTCTTTTGCGCATACGCAAGAGATAACCGACAATAAGGCGGCAATGAGAATCTTTATAATATTATGCAAATAAGACCACCGCTTCCCTCGTTTATAATTCTCTGAAGAGTTTCACGCAGCTTGTTTCTCGATTCCGTCGGCATACGTTCGAGCTTATTGTGAAGTCCTTCGT
>CAKSPW010000066.1 GCA_934486495.1 uncultured Clostridia bacterium | reverse complement strand
GATAAGGGACTTGTTTGGCATTCTTTGTGGAGTGACAGGTCGGATTATGTTGAAGAACCGTGCTACATAACAAGAATTTACCGTGACTATCTGTGGTATAACGATAAAAAATTCCTTGATGATATGAAGCGCCCGGTGGAGGACGCACTCAATAGAGTCTATTCTCAAAAGGCACTTGACGGACTTATTGAATCGAAGCATGGAAATCAAAGCTATGACCTGTGGAAAATGCCGGGACTTGGAGCATATGTAAATACCCCGTGGCTTACGGCGCTGTATTCCATATTGAAAATGAATGAAGCAAACAAGGAGAAAATCGAGCTTGATGGGGAGAATATAGAGGAGCTTTTAAAACAGGCAGAGGAGAACTTTGTAAAATATTTGTGGAATGACGAAAAGGGATATTTTAACTGCTTTTTCAGAACGGAGGGTGCTAACGAGTCAAGTATTCCGGACAGCGTTTTTTCTGATCAGATGTTCGGAAGATGGCTTTTGCTTGCAGAGCGTGGGAAGAAGCCGCTCCTACCGCTTGATAAAATAGAAAGCAGTGTAAGGTATATTTACAAAAACAATTTGATTGACGATAAGGAAAACGGTTTTCGAGGCTGGGCTAACGGTATGTTGCCAAGCGGTGTGCCGTACTATGACAATAAGCAGTATCACGCAAAAACGTGCTGGATAGGTGCACAGCTGAATTTGGGCTCAATTCTCGGTGAGCTTGGATATGAGGAAGAATCGCTTGACGTTTTTCGCTCAGTTGAAAAGAGCTTTGCCAATAATCACCTTGCTGTCGGTGAATGGAATAAAGCAATTACGGAGGACGGAAAAAGCTGTACGCTTCCGGAGGAAATGTCTAAGGATACGCCGAGATTTCCGGCATATCCGAGATATAAATGCTGCTGGGAATACCTTATCAGAATTCTCGGCTTAAAGGTTGACAGCGAAAATATGGAATTAAAGCCGTTTAGAAGCTTTGACTTTAAAATCAAGGATGTTGTGCTTGCCGGCTGTCGTCTGACTGTTGAGGTGAGAAAAAACTGGACAGAAATTTATATAGACGGTAAAAAGAGCAGTGTCGCTGTTTTTGACAGAAACGGAATGCACACGGTTGTGTTCAGATAATATGGGGTATATGATATGATAAAAATGATTGCTATGGACTATGATTGGACTTTGCTTGATTATTCCGGGCAGGAGTCAATAATAGGCAGGGAAACAATTGATTTAATTAACCGATTTACAAATGGCGGAGGATATGCCGGCATTGTTTCGGGAAGACAATACTGGGACTTTTATTATGATTTTAAACGAATGGGACTCCCATGGTCTGAGCATTTCCCGAATTTTATTATTGGGCGTGAAGCGTACATTTATGAGGTGAACGGCTTAAACTATACGGAAGCTGCGGAGCATAACAGACTAATGCATAAAAAAATCACCGCATTAACACGCAAAATGACTGCATATATGGAAGAAATTTTTGCAATGTATGAAGCAAGCAATATAAAGGTGACAAATTTTTATGTGTACGGTGATTTTGCGGTTGAAATTCATACGGAAAAAGAGGATGCGCAAAAGGCAATGGAATTGCTTTCGGAATTTGTAAGGGTAAGAAAAATAGAGGATGCGGCGGTTCATAGAAACGGTGTGATGGTAACCGTTTACAGCAAAAGTGCCGGAAAGGGAAATGCGCTTCTTGCGGCAGCAAAGCATTTTGGTGTACAGCCGTACGAGGTGCTGGCAATCGGCGACAGTTATAATGATATTTCCATGATAGACGGAAAACTCGGATTTGTCGGTGCCTGCGTAGGAAATGCGGAGGAAGAAATTAAGAATATTGTAAAGACGGGCGGAGGTTATATCGGAAACGGGACGGCATATAAGGGTGTTGCGGATATACTGTATCAGCTGAAAGATGATGGGAAAATAATTTTTTAGAGGAGAAAGAACAGATGGATTACAAAACATACAGAAATAAAATAAAGGGCTGTTGGCTGGGGAAAAATATAGGCGGAACGTTCGGAGCACCGACAGAAGGGAAAAACTGCATGACATTTAATAAATTTTTTGATTTTTATTTGCAGGATCTGTCGGGAGAGCCTGTACCGAATGACGATTTGGATTTACAGCTTGTATGGCTCAATGCCGCAGAAAAATATAAAACACAGCTAAATTCAAGAATTTTGGGCGAATACTGGCTTTCGTACATAACTCCAAATCCCGAAGAGTACGGCTGCTGCAAGGCAAATCTTGAGCGGGGAATACTTCCGCCGCTTTCGGGTTGGGTAAATAATTTATATAAAAACAGCTGCGGTGCGTTTATAAGAAGTGAAATATGGGCGTGTCTTGCTCCCGGTCATCCGGAAATTGCAGTTAAATATGCGCAGATGGACGCAGAGGTTGATCATGCCGAAGAGGGTGTTTATGCGGAGATTTTTTGCGCTGCTATGGAAAGTGCGGCATTTGTCGAAAGTGATGTTTACAGACTTATTGAAATAGGCTTATCATATCTTCCCGATGAATGCGGCATAAGACAGGCAATTGGCAGTGTAATTAATTCTTTTAAAAGCGGTTTGTCGTGGAAAGAAGCTTTTTTCGAGCTTATGAGAGTTGAGCCGAGTTCGTTTAGCGGCAGAGCAGGGTGGACGGATTTGAACGGGGAACGTATTGAAGCAGGTGAGATAGGCTACAGTGCGTCGGGAAATGTGGGCATTGCTATTATAGGACTTTTATACGGCGGCGGTGACTTTGAAAAGAGCATAACAATTTCAATGAATTGCGGAGAGGATACGGATTGTACCGTTGCAACGGTCGGCGCGCTTTTCGGCATTATTTACGGCGAAAGCAGTATTCCCGAAAAGTGGATTGCACCTATCGGAAAGAAAATTTCAACCTGCTGCATTAACGATATGGACTGGACAATTACAATTCCGCACGATATTGATGAGCTGACCGACAGAATTATGCGCCTTGCTCCATCGATTGTGGGAAGCGAAAACCTTGATATTCTTCCCGAAAATAATTTTGCCGTACGTGAAAGTGAAAATATGTTTTACAGCATTCCGAGCGAAATGTGCAAGCGTTCCATATATGACGGACGCGAAAAAAGTCCGTTTAAGGTTGAATATAACTTCGAGCTTATGGATGTTTTGTTTGACTATAAAGAAACTCCGGAGTTTACAAATAACAGCAGCAAAAGGTTTAAAATAAAATTCAGATGCACACGCGGAAGACAGATGTGGGTGAATATACGCCTGTATCATCCGGAATATGTTACTTGTATCGGCGGTGACGATATGGGAACTTATATGCAGCAGTTTTATCACGCAATGACCGAAACGGAGTTTGAAATTGAAATAGGCGATGCGAATACAAATATAATAGAAATGGCGCTTGAAATAAGCGTGCCGGGACGTGCGGAAAAGAATTTTATACCGATTACGCTTGTTAAAAACAATACAGAAATTGTTTTTGAATAAGGAGAAGCTCATGATTGAAAGATTTATGTACAGAGGATATTCGACGGATAAGAACTTGTGTGTAAACGACGGCTGCGGGGCTGAAAATATTTCGGCGGCGCGTTTCGGGGATATGGTGTTTTTATACTACGAATCACAATGTAATGAAAGTCCTGATAATATATTAAAATGCAAAATGAAAAAATTTCCCGATGGGAGAAGCTGGGAGAAAATGAACGATATTTTTCATTATTCAAAGCCGCTGTCCGTGTCGCATTGGCAAAGAAAGTTTGAAAAAACACCTGTTTTTACAATTAATTTTCTGAAAAATGAGCGTGTAAGTGAATATATATTTTATCACTTTCAATATCAGGAAGAATATCCCGGCGAATGTGATAAATACGGAATGGTATTTAATATTGAGAACCTTATTATCATGTATATGGAGGAGCCGGAAGAGGCGGAAACCGAAAAAATTCCGGGTATGCTCTGTACTAAAAATACACCTCACGGATACGAAAAATGGAAGCCGCTTACCGACGGTATGTTTAAGGCGTGGGATGACGGCTTTATCGGCTGGAGAAGGATAGATAGGGTATTATAAATATGTTATCATATTTTAATAAATAGTTACCAAACGTACTTTTTTTAAGCTGCGCATATATGATAAAATAAGATAAAGAACTAAAAAAGGAGCTGTTAATGTGAAAAGGGAGAAAAAAGCAAGCATCAGCATGGGTAAAAGAATTGATAATATTGAATTTTTGCTGTTAGCGCTGCCGGCAATTGTTTTGTTATTTGTGTTTTCGTACTGGCCGATGTATGGATTGGTTATAGCATTTAAAAATTTTAATCCGATTTTGGGAATAGAAAAAAGTGATTGGTGCGGATTGTTGAATTTTGAGTTTTTCTTTCGTTCATCGGATTTTATAAGAGTAACGAGAAATACGGTTGGGTATGGTCTGGCTTTTCTCATTCTCGGAACAGCCGCGTCCGTTATTTTGGCTTTGCTTTTTTATAATTTAAGAAGCAGAGCGGCTCTGAAGGTTTACAACACGATTGTAATACTGCCGAAATTCATGTCAATGGTGCTTATTGCCTATGTGGTTTATGCAATATTAAATCCGGTATCGGGTGTGCTGAATAAATTGCTTCTTTCTTTCGGTATGCAAAAATCGGTAGACTGGTATGCAACGCCGGGTGCGTGGCCGTTTATTCTTGTGATTGTAAATTTGTGGTCCACAGTCGGAATGAACTCAATTCTTTATTACGCATCGCTTATGGGAATTGATATGTCGCTTTTCGAGGCGGCTGCAATAGACGGGGCAAACAAGCTTCAGTCAACAATACATATTGCCATACCGCATTTGGTTTCGATTGTTTCGATTACATCAATCCTTGCGCTCGGAAATCTTTTCAGCGGCGATTTCGGCTTGTTTTATCAAACAACACGTGATGTCGGACTTTTGTATCCTACAACCGATATTATAAACACATACGTGTTCAGAAGTCTGCAAGGCGGAGAAATGTCGCGCGGAGCTGCGGTAGGGCTTTTCCAGTCGGTTATGGGACTTATTATGGTTGTTTCGGCAAATGCGGTTGTAAAGAAAATCAGCCCGGAAAACAGTTTGTTTTAACAGGAGGAATATGATTATGAATAAAAAAGGAATTACAGGACAGGTTATATTGCATATATTTTTCCTGCTTTTATCGCTTGCATATATACTGCCGTTTTTGCTGCTCATTTCTATATCGCTTTCAAGCGATCAGGCAATAAAGGAGTTTGGATATACTATTTTGCCGAAGGCAATAGATTTTTCCGCATACAAAATGATTTTTAAAAGTCCGGATACAATTTTGAACGCATATAAGGTTACAATTATATTTTCGCTTGTAACAATGTTTTTGTCGGTGCTTATAATGATGATGGCAGCATATCCGCTTTCAAGAAGCAATTGTGTTTTCAAAAAGCCGCTGAGTTATTATATCTTTTTCACAATGATATTTTCCGGCGGAATGATACCGAGCTATATAATCAACAGCAAATATCTTCACCTTAATGATACAATGCTTATATATATTCTTCCGTCACTTGTGAGCGCATGGAATGTAATTATTATAAGAACATTTTTTCAGGGGCTTCCCGAAGGTCTTGTTGAGGCGGCGAAAATTGACGGTGCAGGAGAAATTTATATTTTTGCAAGGATAATTATACCGCTTTCAAAGCCTGTTATAGCAACAATGTGCTTTTTGACTTTGCTTGTAAAGTGGAATGACTGGAACACATCATTAATTTACATACGTAACGAAAAGCTGTATTCTCTGCAGTATCTGCTTCAAAGAATTTTGCGTGAAGTGGAGTTTGTTAAAAATTCCGTTTCGCAGGGAAATGATTTGCTCAGCGTTGAAAATTTGCCTACAGAAAGCGTGCGTTATGCAATGGCGCTTGTCGCCGCAGGGCCGATGCTTGTCATGTTTCCGTTTTTTCAGAAATATTTTGCACGCGGACTAACCGTCGGTGCAATAAAGGGATAATGAATAAAATTGATGTCGGACGCATTTTGCATTAATGTTGACAGGCAGTGTTGTTTTCTGTATAATTATATTGTCGGACAAATTTATTTCACATGGGAGGAAAAGTAAGGTGTACAGTGTCGTTATTGCAGATGATGAGCAAATTGTGTTAGACATGCTTGAAAGGTATTTCAGCACCGTAAAAAAAGAATTTTCCGTAACGGGAAAGTTTTTGAGCGGTGAGGAGGCTTATAAATTTATTAAAGAAAACCCATCGGATCTTGTTATTACGGATATAAGAATGGGAGATATGACGGGGCTTGAGCTGATTGGAAATTTAAAGGCGGACGGATATTCGGGAAAATTTATAATTGTTTCGGCTTATGATGAATTTCAGTATGCGCAAAAGGCTATTAAATACGGTGTTGAGGACTATATATTAAAGCCGATAGATTTTGTAAAGTTCGGCGAAAGTCTTAACAATATATCAAAAAGAATTTATAAAATAAAACAAAACAGCGATATGATAATTCCGCTTCTGTATTCGCAGATATGCTACGGACTTTTGCTGGACAGATGCGATATTTCGGAAAAATGTGAGAAGCTTTATAACGGCAGCTGTGCGGAGCTTAAAGGAAAGCTTATAAAGATTCATGTAAATGATATAAATAAAATGATTAATCATGACGACGCTGTTTTAAAAATCATAACAAATATTCTTAATATTAAATTCAAAGACAGCAATATGTTTTTTGAGGGAAGCAGAAGAAAAGATGATTTTTACATAATTGCGTCTGAGGACTGTGCGGCAGACGATATTTTCGGCGCCTTGAATGAAACGCTCGGTATTGACGCTGAAATCAAAATATATTCGTTTAAAGACAGCGGCGAATTATTTAAGCTGACACGCCTTTTAAAAACATATAACGAAAAGACGCTGCTCATAAACTACCTTGTAGACAACGAAAAAGAAAAATTTGTTAAGCTTGCGGATATAATATCGAATGAAAATAACGGAAGTCTTCCGCCGGAAATAACCGAGAAGCTTCATTTGTTTTTTAATGACAGAAGTGCGGATACGAATGACGGCTCAAAGAGTGATTTGTGGCATGAGCTGGCGGAAAAATATGCGAATAATTCCGGAAATATAAATAATGAATTTAAAAAGAGAATTACGGAATATATAAATGAAAACATGGCATATGGTATCCGTCGTGATGATGCGGCGGATTTTGTGAATTATCATCCCGTATATTTCTCACGTCAGTTTGCAAAGGTTTTCGGTATGCCTTTTCAGGAATATGTTACTTCGGTAAAAATGGAAAAAGCAAAGGAATATATTTTAAATGAGATGGGAATTGAAAGAGCGGCGGAGCTTGTCGGTTACAGCAATTATAAGTACTTTGTTAAAAACTTTAAAAAGTATGTAGGCGTTTCTCCTATGGAATTTTACGCAAAGGGCAGCAAAAGGGAGGAATAGTATGAGGTTTTGGAGTAATTTATTTAAGTACAAAAAAAGAAGCCTTTATTTTAAGCTGTTTATAAAAATCAGTGTGCCTGTAATGCTGCTTGTTGTGGCAACCTGTACGGTTATTACGGCATATATCAATAATAACACACATCAGAAGCTTGTCGACAGTGCACGCAAATATACCGATACATATATTTCACTTCTTGAAAATACAATGACTGAGTGTAAAAAATTGTCCATTTTGCTCGCCGCAAGTGATGATATACGATATTTTGTTTCAAATACGGAGAATATAAACAGCAATCATAATAATTTGTTAAATACCTATGAAAAGCTTAACATATACAAAATGACATATCAGTATATTGACTCGATTTATGTGTATTCTGAAAACAAAAATCTTGTACTTAGCGGAAACACGCTTGTTTTATCGGATAAATTTGAAGATATGAATTGGATTAAGGATGATTTTGACGATAACGGGATATACGTTGTAAAGCGACTTAAAAGCAATGTTTTCCCGGTTATTTTTTCGTTTGTTAAAACATTTACTGTGGGAGATGCGAGGGGCGCTGTTGTTGTAAACTGTAATGTTAAAACTGCGAGCGAGATATTCAAAAAGAATGCCGATACGTATATTTTAGATGACGGCGGAATTATTTTCAGTGGATCCGAATTTGGCTTTAATATGCCGTTTGAGGAAAATAAGGTTCTTAAAAAATATAATCCCGGTTCAATGAAATTTGCAAACGGTAAATCGCATATTCAGGGCAGCGATATTGTTATAATTGATCGCTCCGAAAATTTTGACTGGTATTATTGCACGGTCAGCAATGTCAGCGGAAATGTCGGCATGGAAAATATAATTATTGTATTATGTATTTTAATCGGCATATGCGTAGGGGTTGCCGTGATTTATTATGTACTCAACAGCACAAACGAATCGTTTGAAATCTTTGGGAACGTAATAAAAAATCCGCAGGATTTTAATAATAACGCATATAAAACGGCGCCTGCGGAGATTAAGGAAATTGCCGATGAAATTTTTATGATTATGCAGCATAACGATGAAATACGCAATCAGCTCGAAAAGCGCCTGTCCAATCAGAAAACATATCAGATAGCCGCACTTCAGGCACAGCTTAATCCGCATTTTCTGTATAATGCGCTTAACAATATTTATCTGCAAATGCTTGATGATTTTGAAAATCCGCACGGCAGTGCAAAAATGACGCTTATTTTATCCGATATGATGCGTTATTCAATGCGAGTGGATGCGGCAATTGTTACGGTGCGTGATGATTTGAATTATGCCGGACGATATGTTGAAATGATGAATGAAAAGTATCCGAATATTTCGGTAAGCTTTAATATTCCGGAGGAGTATCAAAGCTGCAGTGTGGTGCGAATTACGTTTCAGCCGATGATTGAGAATGCATATAAGCATGCGTTTGTCGGCAATGTCGGGGAAATTGAGGTCAGAGGCTTTGAAGAAGGAGATTATTTGATTTTTGAGGTTTCGGATAACGGAGCCGGAATAGACGCGGATAAGCTTTTAAAGATAAGAGAAAGTCTTGAAAATGTTTTTGCCGATGAGGGCGGCATAGGTATTGTAAATTTAAACAGCCGTATAAGACTTGCGTTCGGCGAGGAATATGGCATAGATATTAATTCGGAATTGGGAAAAGGAACGAAAATTCTGATGAGATTTCCAAAATATAATAAGGAGAAAAAATCATGATAAAAGAACGATGGAACATTGAGGGCGAAAGTATCGTATGGTATGTTGAGGATAAAAAAGAACATATCGACGACATTGAAATGACCGGACTCGGTGCGGCAATAGTGTATCAATACGGAATTAAGGAAGGCGGGGAATTATTTTTTAACCATCACTGTGTTTGGCCGAATTTGCGGCTTAAGCCCAATGATACGCATGCATCGCTTCAGTATGATGTAACAGAGGAGTTTTTCCCGAAAATACTCATAGATGATGCAGTGCAAAAGCTTTATCCGAAGCAGTTCGGAATTAACGGCATTGTCGAAAGCATAAGCCAAAACAGCAGTAAAACGCTTGAAGTGACAAAGACGGTTTTTCCATCCGTTAAGGAAATGAACCTTTATGAAATCGTTCGGGTAAAAAACATTTCCGACAAGCCGATTGACGTTAAAATCTCAGCCGATAAGCAAAAAAATGTTGGATATATGATGGGAACAAAAGGCACATATATGACGGCTGTAATTTTCGGCGGGCAGGAGAAAGCAATGCTTAACTGCGGCGAACAGCTTGAATACACCGTAACAATTTCATCAAAAATCATGAATAAGGAGTTTGTTTTAAAAAATCCGTATGATGAGCTTATCCTAAGGAAAAGACGAATAAAGGATATATGTGATGACGCGGTTTTGGATACGGGCAACAGGTATATTGATTTAATGTACCGCTTCTGTAAGCTGAGAACGGGTGAAGGCGTTACCGGTACGAAAAACGGGTTTTTCCATAGCCCCGGAGGGTGCAGATTTTATGCGTCTTCATTTTGTAATGACCAGATAGAATATGCAGCGTCATGGTTTAGCTATGTCCATGACGATATTATAGAAAAAAGCGTAATTGATATGATAAGTCAGTTTCAGGGCTTTTTGGGTACAACGGAGGATGATTTTATACCGGAGGGTATATTCTGTCATGCGAACAGAGATCCCGAATATAAAGAGAAGTTCGGAAATTTTATACCGTCGAGCGTAATTTGCGAGGGACAGGATTACTGGAAGCTTGATCGCGGCGATGAGGCAATGTTCGCCTACGGCGTAAGTCATTATCTTTTGGGGAGAGGCAGCCGTGAGCTGCTTGACAGATTTTATAAGGCGGCGGAATTTTGCGTTGATTACTGTCTGAAAAGAAAAACCGAGGACGGAATAATAAAAAGTCAGTTTGATGAACTTGAGGGAAGATTTAAAAGCGGAGATGCAAATCTGTCTACTTCTTCACTTACATACGCTGCTTTAAAAAATATGAAATACCTTGCCAAAGAGTACGGAGATTTTGAAAAATCGGAATATTACAAAAGGGAAGAAGAAAGCCTGCGAGAGAATATAAATAAATATTTCGGATTTAACATGAAGGGGTTTGAAACATACAGGTATTACGACGGAAATGATAAGCTGCGTGCATGGATATGCATACCGCTTTCGTTTGGTATTGATGAGAGAAAAGAAGGCACAAGGGACGCACTTTTATCCGATAGGCTATGGACGGAAAACGGGATTTATACCGAAGAGGGCAATATAACGATTTGGGATCGTGCAACTCTTTATGCTCTGCGCGGACTTATGAAGGTAGGTTATGCAAAAGAGGGAATAGAGAGGCTTAATATTTACAGTCATGAGCGCCTTGTCGGAGAGCGCACGCCTTATGCGGTTGAAGCAATAAGAGATGATGACGGCAGGGGCTGGCTCGGAGAGAGTATGAAGAGCCATTTAAGCGCGGAAAGCTGTCTTTTCTGCCTTGCCGTAACCGACGGACTTTTAGGAATAGAGGGAACGGGACTTCACAGCTTTAAATTCAAGCCTGTTTTGCCCGACAATCTTGACCACATATATCTTACGAATATTTATGCTTTTGGTGAAATATTCGATATAAAAATAGAAAAGGACGGATACCGCATTATGATTGACGGCAGAACTGTTGCAAGCGGCGGCTTAAATGAAGAGGTAAACATAAATTTTAAATAAAAAGTTATCAAAAAAACACACAAGGTTACCAAAAGTGGTATGCAAAAAACCATAAAAATTATATAATGTTTTTAATGAATATAACGGAGGTATACAGTTATGAAAAAGAGCAGACTTACTAAGGTTTTAAGCATTATGCTTGCAGCTGCAATGCTTGTTCCGGCGGCAGGCTGTAAAAAGGAGCAGGCGTCAAATGACGGCAACATAAAGCTTAAATGGATTTTTCCGGGGCCCGGCGAGAAAAAGGATTCACAGAAGGTTTGGGCTGAGTTTAATAAAAAAATCAAAGAGTTTCCGGGGCTTGAAAATGTTGATGTTGACATTGAGTGTATAAATACGTCGGACTATAAGCAGAGAGTTTTGCTTATGCAAACCGGCGACGAAAAGTATGATATTTTAAGTACATATAGCTTGAATTTTGCAAATGAAATTGACAATAAGGCACTTATGCCGCTTGATGACTTAATGGAAAGCGAAAATGTTGACTGCATAAAAGAGCTGCCCGACTGGATAATTAATATGGGACAGAAAAACGGCAAAACATATGCAGTTATAAGCTATCAGGCAATGACACGCGCAGATCCGGGAATTGTTATGCCAACAGCGCTTTTTGACAAATACGTTGACGGAGATAAGCTTGAAGAAGCATTTTACAATACAAACTTTTACGATGAGGATAACTGGCAGGCTGTCGGAGATATTCTCCAAAAAATGAAAGATAACGGTGATTTGGGACTCGGATATTTAAATGCCGGAGCAATAGAGCCTGCATATAACGGATATGATTATGTCGGCGGAAACATTGTTTCGGGCGGATTTTACACAAAGCTCGGCGAGCCGGGCGGACAAATGTATTACGTTGCGGAGCTGCCTGAATATAAGACGGCTGTAAAATACCT
>CAKSPW010000065.1 GCA_934486495.1 uncultured Clostridia bacterium | reverse complement strand
ATACAGGATTTCGAGCTGATATGCTCGTTTATTTTGTAAATTTTTTTAGACCCCAACATTTATTATAGAGCCTTTTTGATTTTTGATATAAAATATTAATCGGTTTATAACGCTTTTATTTGATTTTACGGATTTCGTAAGGTGTAATCTGATATACGAAGTAATTAAGCCAATTTGAAAACAGAAGTGATGCATGGCTTTGCCAGCGTACAATAGGCTTCTTTTTCGGATTGTCATCGGGAAAGTAATGCTTGGGAACATCCGGTGAAAGTCCGCGCTCAACATCTCTCAGGTATTCATCTTTGAGCGTGTTTGCGTCATATTCCGAATGACCCATGACGAAAATCTGACGTCCTTTTTTCGTAAACACTATATAAACACCCGCCTCTTTGCTTTCCGCAAGAATTTCAAGCTCGGGTACTTTCTTAATATCCTCAGCTCTTACCTCGGTATTTCTTGAATGCGGTGCGTGAAATTCACTGTCAAATCCCCTTAAAAGCTTTGATGTGGATCGGTTTACTTTATGGAGAAACACGCCGGAGCATTTTTTCTCAAGCGGATATTTTTTTATTCCGAAATGGTAATAAAGTCCTGCCTGCGCTGCCCAGCAAATGTGAAATGTTGACGTTACGTGTGTTTTCGTCCACTCCATAAGCTCCGTCAGCTCATGCCAATAATCAACGTCTTCAAAGTCATAGCATTCAACCGGAGCACCCGTTATAATCATGCCGTCGTAATTTTTATCCTTTATCTTATCAAAGGACGTGTAAAACGCCTTTAAATGTTCAATCGGCGTATTTTTTGAAACGTGCGAATTCATTTGCACGAAGTCTATTTCAACTTGCAGAGGGGAGTTACTGAGTTTTCGCAGAAGCTGTGTTTCGGTTGATATTTTTGTCGGCATGAGATTTACAATCGCTATTTTAAGCGGACGAATATCCTGATGCATGGCTTTTGTTTCGCTCATTACAAAAATATTTTCGCCGCGCAGCTGTGATGTTGCGGGAAGCTTGTCAGGTATACGAATTGGCATATTAACCCCTCCAGAAACAGTTTATTTTCCGCTTTTGAGCGAAATTATAATTACCGTAAATATTATAAGGAAAAATCCGATTATATCGGCAGGTGCAAAGCTGCTTTTTAGCCATAAAAACGATATGACGGCAGCACTTACCGGCTCTACACATGAAACAATGCTCGCTTTTGATGCACCAATAATCCCGACTCCCTTTAAAAACATTGTGTATGCAAGCACAGTGCCGAAAATTACAATCGATGCGAATGCTGCCGCAGCTTGTATGCTCCAATCAAATGATACTGTCCACGGTCTTACAATAAGCATAAGAATAATACCGCCGCTTGTCATGCCTATTGCGCTTACGGTTATTGCGCCGTATTTTGGTATGATTCTCTCGGGTATCAGGCTGTAAAGCGTAAAGCCAACCGCCGAAAGTAGTCCCCAAATAAGTGCGCCGTGAGATATTGCAAGACTTCCGGGTTTGCCGTGCGTGGCGATAAGAAATGTCCCTGCCACTGCCAAAAGTACGCATACCGTTTCGGTTTTTGTCGGAACTCTTTTTGCCGCAAGGCAGGTGTACGCCATTATAATAACCGGGCCGAGATATTGAAGCACGGTCGCCGTACCTGCGTTTGAATACGATATTGCGGCGATATAGCAGTACTGACTCGTTATTATTCCGAAAACACCGAATAATATTGCACGCAGAAAATCTTTTTTATTCTTCACAAGCGATACAAGCTCGTCCCTTTTCCTCAAAAACCCGACCGCAAGCAGAATAAGTCCTGAAAAAAGCATTCTCAGCGAGGCAAGATATTCGCTCGATGCGCCTTTTGATAAGATATACTGACCGCACGCACCGGAAAATCCCCACATTACACCGCCGCATACCGTTATCAGTATTCTGCACATTGTTTTTCTTTTTTCTGTAATAAGCGGTGTGCTGTGCATCTTTTTTTGATGTGCCGAATATGTCGTTTCCATCAATTATTTTGAAGCAGACTCGGTACTTTTTTCAACTGAGCCTGTATAGTCCTTAACCGTTATTTTAAGAGAATCCATTTTGTCGTCTATATACTTGTCAAAAACATCTCCGACAATGGCATTCGATATTTTACTTGAGTTCTCTTCCTTAAACTTTTTATAAAGCTCGGGAGTTTCGTCAAGCGCAAGTCTTTTTACTATATGGTAGCCGTAGCTTGTTTCAACAAGATTGTATTCGCCTACATTTATACTGCTGACGCCGTTTTGAAATTCCGGAACCATTTCGCCGTCTGTAAATACATATCCGTCGGGGTTTGATTTAACTCCGGGGTCCTGATTGTACTCCTGTATAAGCTTGTCAAAGTCAGCACCGTTTTTTGCCTGCTTGTATAAATCGTCTATTTTAGCTTTTATCTCTTTTTTCTTATCATCTGAAACGGATTTCCCTGAATCATCCTTTGTCATAAGGAGCAGATGCTTTGCACGCCAAAAATGCGACTTGAAATAATCGTCGGCGGACTGCTCGTTTATATTGTTTTCCTTTTCGCAGTTTTCGCGTAATGCTTGATTGTAAACCGATGCATAGTTTATAAAATCAAACAAATCATCGGAGATGTTGTGTTCCTTTTTAAACTTATCAAAATCATCGCCCAACTGCGATTTTAAGCTTTCGGTATACTGATTATACTTATCCGTAATATCCAGATTTTCCGCATGACCTATTGCAATGTACTTGGCGAGTTCTTCTGCCTGCTTTGCGGCAGCGGCTTTTACTTCGTCGGTAACGGTGCCGCTTGATTGATTGTTCATGGCTTTTTCAAAATATTCGAGATATTCCGTTTTAACGTCAACATCTCCTACTTTCATTGCAATATCCTTTTTTATGCTGCAGCCTGAGAATAAAAGCGTGCAGGCTGATAAAATGCATAGTATTTTTTTCATTTCATAAAACCTCTTTCTTAAATTTTAAACACTTTTCGTCAAAAAGCGGTGCGGATTTCTAAATTTCCTTTGCTTTATTTGAAAGCTCATACAGCTTATTGAGCGCTTCAATCGGGGTAAGCGTTGTTGCGTCAAGCTTTTTAAGCTCCTCGGCAATTGTAACAGCCGCCGTATATCCGAAATCAAGTTGATTATTGTCCTCGTCTTTTTTCTTTTCGGAGGCTTTAATCTTTATTTCTCCGCCTTTTTCGCTCTCGGCATAGGAAAGAATTTCCTTTGCCCTTTTTATAACGGTTTTCGGTACTCCGGCAAGTGCCGCAACCTCTATACCGTAGCTCTCATCCGCTCCGCCGGGGATAATTTTACGCAAAAATGTAATGTCATCACCGCGTTTTTTAACAGCAACATTGTAGTTTTTAACACCATCGAGTTTATCCTCAAGCTGAGTCAGTTCATGATAGTGCGTTGCAAACAGCGTTTTTGCGCCTATTTTCTTCTTGTCGTGAATGTATTCAACGACGCTCCATGCAATTGAAAGACCGTCGTATGTACTCGTTCCGCGGCCTATCTCATCGAGAATTATAAGCGAATTTTTCGTTGCCTCGCTCAGTATATGCGCAACCTCTGACATCTCAACCATAAATGTACTCTGTCCTGCCGCAATGTCGTCCGATGCGCCGACTCTCGTAAATATCTTATCAACAACCGAAAGCCTTGCAAATTCCGCCGGAACAAAGCAGCCTACCTGCGCCATAAGCGAAATTACCGCCACCTGTCGCATATATGTTGATTTTCCTGCCATATTCGGACCTGTTATGATTACCATTCTGTTATCTGCGGTATCGAGAGTTGTGTCGTTTGGAACGAATATTCCGCTGCCGAGCATTTTTTCAACTACCGGGTGACGTCCGCCGCGTATTTCTATGCGCCCGTCGTCGCATATATCGGGCTTTACGTATCGGTACATTGCCGAAACTATGGAAAATGAGCATATACAGTCGCATATTGCAACAATTGTGCATATCGACTTCAGCCTGTCCATTTCTTTGTAAAGGCGCTTTACTATTTCCATATAAAGCCTGCTCTCAAGTGCAAGAATTTTTTCGCTTGCGCCTAAAATAGTGTTTTCAAGGTTTTTAAGCTCGGGTGTTATATAGCGTTCCGCATTTGCCAAAGTCTGCTTTCTTACATAGTAGTCCGGTACAGCCGATGTAAAAGATTTTGTAACTTCGATATAGTAGCCGAAAACTCTGTTGTATGAGATTTTAAGGGTTTTTATTCCCGTAGACTCTCTTTCTTTTATTTCAAGCTCCTTAACCCAGTCACTGCCTTTGTTTTTTGCGTTTACAAGCTTGTCAAGCTCCTCGTCGTAGCCTGCCTTTATAACTCCGCCGTCACGCACAAATGCAGGCGGGTCATCATTTATGGCATAGTTTAAAAATTCTCTTATATCTTCAAGAAGGTCGAAACGTTCCGAAAGCTCTTTAAACAGCTTGCTTTGAAATCCGTTTAAAATCTCCTTGATTTTCGGGAGATTCCTTATCGAATCCCGAAGTGCCACGAGATCTCTTGGCGATACTGTGCCGAGTGCAATTCTCGAAGTAATTCTTGACATATCGTATATGCCCGAAAGCGCCTCTGCAAGTGCGTCACGCTCCATTTGTTTTCTTGTCAGCTCCTCAACTGCCGACAGCCTTTTTCTTATCATATCGCCGTCAAGAAGCGGTTTTTCGAGCCACTGTTTTAAAAGTCGTCCGCCCATTGAAGTTTTGGTTCTGTCAAGTACCCATAAAAGCGAGCCTGTTTTTGCTTTGTCACGCATTGTTTCGGTAATTTCAAGATTTCTGCGTGTTGCGGCATCAATATCCATATACTCGTCTATTTTATAGTAATTCAGCTTGTCAAGAAATGCAAACGATCCCTTTTGCGTGTGCTGCATATATCTCAAAACGCAGCAAACCGATGTTTTTACAACCGGTGGATTGCTTGCCGAAAGCAAATCGCCAATGCTGTGAAATTGATTTTCAATCATTGAGTCCATATCGTCAAAATCGAAAAACTCATCAATAAGCACAGACGCACGAACCTTTATTCTTAAAAGTATCTCGTCGAGTATGCTTTTCGGACATTTATCGTTTGTAAGTATTTCGGACGGTATATATCTTGCCATTTCGCTTATAACATGAGATGAGTCACTTACGCTTGTAACGTAAATTTCACCTGTTGATATATCCGTAAACGTTAATCCGTAGTCATCACCGTCTGTATAAATTACGGCAAGATAATTGTTTTCTTTTTCGCTTAAAAGCTCCGAATCGACAATTGTTCCCGGCGTTATTACTCTTACAACCTCACGCTTTACAAGTCCTTTCGCTTCTTTCGGGTCTTCCACCTGCTCGCATATTGCAACCTTGTATCCTTTGTCAATAAGCTTTGCAATATACGTGCTTGCGCTGTGAAACGGTATTCCGCACATAGGCGCTCTTTCGCTCATGCCGCAGTCCTTACCCGTAAGCGTAAGCTCAAGCTCCCTTGAAACGAGCTTTGCGTCCTCAAAGAACATTTCGTAAAAATCTCCGAGGCGGTAAAAAAGTATGGTATCTCTGTATTCCTCTTTGGTTTTAAGATACTGACGCATCATAGGCGTCATTTTTTCCTCTTTCATATTCTTTAATGACAGCCTCCGCAAGATGAGCAGTCATGACTGCATCCGCCCGGCGCCTGACCTGTGATATAATAGTTTAAAATTCCGTTTACTTCATTTACAACTCTGTCAAGCTCTTTTTTTGCGTCAACGTAATTTTTTATAATCTCGCATTCGGAAATAAGCTTTTCAAAAGCTTCGTTATTCTTTCTTACAGCCTCATCCTCGGTTATTTTGCCGTTTTGCATATCGCGTCCGAGATTCATTCTGTTCATGTTAAACTCCATTAAGAGAGTTTTTGCATTTTCGTCCTGCTCCTGCAAAGCTTCAAGCTCCTTAACCTTTTTCATTTCGTCACTGCTTTGAATAAGCTCGCCGAGAGCTTTTGCTGCCTTAATAATATCCGTCATTTTTTTACTTCCTTTCTTTTGATTCCTTGTAATTATTTAACCAATTCGCCGTTTAAACTCCATGTGTGCGCCTTTGTGATTTTTACATTGACATATTTCCCTTTAAGCGTGCTGTCGCCTTTGAAATTTACAATCTTGGTATTTTCCATTCTGCCCGAAAGCATATCCTTGTCTGTTTTGCTTTCGCCGTCTACAAGCACTTCAACCGTTTTTCCCTCAAACGCAAGATTTTTCCTGAGTGAAATTTCATTTTGCGTTTCAAGCAGCATATCAAAATTTTTGTGTATTTCGTCATTGCTGAGCACAAAATCAAGCTCCGCTGCGGGCGTGCCTTTGCGCTTTGAGTAAATAAAGGAGAAAATATTATCAAATTCAACCTTTTTTAAAACGTCAAGCGTTTGCTCGAAATCCTCGTTCGTTTCCGTCGGAAATCCGACAATTACATCTGTTGACAGTGCAATATCGGGTATGCGTGCTTTAAGACGGTTTATTTTATCGAGATATTCCTCTTTCGTATACCGTCTGTTCATATCCTTTAATACATTGTTGCTGCCCGACTGAAAGGGGAGGTGGAGCTGGTGACAAACCTTGTCGCAGCTTGCCATAGTATCAATGAGCTTATCGCCGAAATCCTTTGGGTGCGATGTAACAAATCGTATTCGGCGAATACCGTCGATGTCATTTACTTTCTTGAGCAGGTCGGAAAAATCTATATTTTCGTCAAGATCTCTGCCGTACGAATTTACGTTCTGACCGAGAAGCGTTATTTCCGTAACTCCGCAATTTACAAGCTCTTTAATTTCGTTTATTATATCCTCGCTTTTTCTGCTTCTTTCTCTGCCTCTTACATAAGGCACAATACAGTAGGTGCAAAAGTTATTACAGCCGTACATTACCGAAACCCATGCTTTTGTATCATCCTCACGCTTTACGGGAATACCCTCGGCAATGTAGCCGTCTGAATCTTCAATATCTACAACCTTTTTGTTTTCGGATAATACACCCCATAAAAGCTCGGGAAGCTTGTAAAGCGCATGAGTTCCGAAAATTAGATTTACATGAGAGTATTTTTCTTTGATTTTTTCCGTAATATGATCCTGCTGCACCATACAGCCGCAAAGACCGATTATAAGGTCGCGCCTTTGCTCTTTTATATGCTTTAAAATTCCGAGTCTGCCGAAAACCTTTTGCTCCGCATTTTCACGAACGGCGCACGTGTTGTAAATGATTATGTCCGCTGTTTGAGGATTATCCGTGAATTCAAAGCCGCACTCCAACAGAATTCCACGAATACGTTCCGTGTCGTTCTCATTTTGCTGACAGCCGTATGTTTCCGTAAGTGCAAGCGGTGCTTTGCCGCTTTTTGCCGCCTCGTTTGAAACAAACTGTTTTATCTTCATGACAAACTCTTTTTGTCTTGATATTTCTTCCGCATCGACTCTTTGAGTCATCAGTAAATCACGCCCTTTTTATATACTGCCGTTATTTCACATACTAAAGACAATTTTATTATATATCTTTATTATTTTATCACATTATTCCGCAAAATTCAACAGCTTTTAAAAAAAATTTAAAAATTCATAATTTGCACATATTAAATTCAAACAAATCAGGATGCAATGCATAATATGCTCAAAAATCATGCTTTCAAATACGAAAAAAAGAGCCGCAAACGAGCATTTTTTAAAATGCCCGCCGCAAGCTCCGATTATTTATATTATTCCGAGAATTTTTTTCGCATTTTCCACTCTGTCCGAAGTCGGAGGCTTTATGCCTTCAAGAGAATACGGAATACCTAAATTTTCCCATTTGAATTTTCCGAGAGTATGATACGGCAAAACCTCAACTCGCTTAACATTGTTCAGATTTTTTATGAAATCCGATAATTTGTTAAGGTCATCGTCTATATCAGTAACCTCCGGCACAAGCACGTGTCTTATCCACACATCCTTGCCTATTTCGCTTAAATACCTTGCCATGTCAATGATATTTGAATTATCAAATCCCGTAAGACTTTTATGACGTTCGCTGTTTATTTCCTTTAAATCAAGCAGTAATAAATCAGTGTATTTCATAAGCTCGTTAAATTTTGAGAAAAAAGGTTCTTCTCTTGTAAATGGGTTTCCTGCCGTATCGACAGCGGTATTAATTCCTTCGTCTTTTGCGCTCTTTAAAAGCTCTATGAGAAAATCCATTTGGAGGAGCGGCTCACCGCCGCTGACGGTTATACCGCCGTTTTTCCCCCAATAGCTTTTGTATCTGAGCGCTTTGTTTATAAGCTCCTGCGCTTCGATCTGTTCGCCTGCGCCTATTTCCCATGTGTCGGGATTATGACAGTATCTGCATCTCATACGGCAGCCCTGCATAAAGATTATAAATCTCACGCCCGGGCCGTCTGCCGCACCGAAGCTTTCGGTTGAGTGGATATATCCCTTATAATGACTCATGGCAGGTTCTTGCTATAACGTCGAGCTGCTGCTCACGTGTAAGGTCGATAAATTTAACAGCATAACCCGAAACACGGATTGTGAAGTTAGCGTATTCTTCTTTCTCAGGATGCTCCATAGCGTCAACAAGCTTTTCTTTTCCGAATACGTTTACGTTGAGGTGATGTGCACCCTTGTCAAAGTAACCGTCAAGCACGTGTACAAGATTATCCGCACGTTCAGCGTCATCATGTCCGAGAGCGCCGGGGTTAATTGTCTGCGTGTTTGAAATACCGTCAAGCGCATATTCGTAAGGAAGCTTTGCAACTGAGTTAAGAGAAGCCAAAAGCCCGTTCTTTTCAGCGCCGTATGCGGGGTTTGCACCAGGTGAAAGCGGCTCGCCGGCAGGTCTGCCGTCGGGGAGTGCTGCGGTAGCTTTTCCGTATACAACATTAGATGTTATTGTAAGGATAGATGTTGTAGGCTCTGAATCTCTGTATGTGTGGCACTTTTTAACCTTGCCCATAAATGTCTTAAGAAGCCATACAGCAATTTCGTCAGCGCGGTCATCATCGTTACCGTAGCGGGGGAAGTCGCCTGTGATTTCAAAGTCACGTGCAATACCGTCATCATCACGGTTTACCTTAACCTTTGCGTACTTTATAGCTGACAGCGAGTCAACAACGTGAGAAAATCCTGCAATACCTGTTGCAAATGTACGTCTTACATCTGTATCTATAAGAGCCATTTCAGCTGCTTCATAGTAGTATTTGTCATGCATATAGTGGATTACGTTAAGAGTACGAACATATACCTTAGCGAGCCAATCCATCATCTTGTCGTATTTTCTTATAACCTCATCGTAGTCGAGATACTCTGCGGTAATGGGCGGATATTCGGGACCAACCTGTTTTCTTGTCTTAGCGTCAACACCGCCGTTGATAGCGTAAAGAAGGCACTTTGCAAGGTTTGCACGAGCGCCGAAGAACTGCATTTCCTTACCTGTTTGTGTTGCCGATACGCAGCAGCAGATTGCGTAGTCATCGCCCCAAACCGGACGCATAACATCATCGTTTTCGTACTGTATTGAGCTTGTCTTAACCGATATATCGGCAGCATAGCGCTTGAAGTTTTCCGGCAATTGTGATGAATAAAGAACTGTAAGGTTCGGCTCAGGTGACGGGCCCATGTTTTCAAGAGTATGAAGGAAACGGAAATCGTTTTTCGTAACCATAGCTCTGCCGTCCATGCCCTTACCGGCAACGTTGAGAGTTGCCCAAACCGGGTCGCCCGAGAAAAGCTCGTTATATGACGGAATTCTTGCGAACTTAACCATTCTGAATTTCATAACCATATGGTCAACTATTTCCTGAGCCTCTTTTTCGGTAAGGATACCGGCTTTAATATCACGCTCAAAGTAAATGTCAAGGAATGTTGAAACTCTGCCAACGCTCATTGCGGCGCCGTTTTGAGTTTTTATTGCTGCAAGATAACCGAAGTAGAGCCACTGGCAAGCTTCATGTGCATTTGTTGCAGGCTTTGAAATGTCGTATCCGTATGATGCTGCCATTGTTTTCATTTCATTAAGAGCCTTAATCTGCATTGAAATTTCTTCACGAAGGCGAATTTCAGTTTCGGTCATTGATTCGCTTTCGCAGTTTGCCAAATCTTCTTTTTTCTTGTCAATAAGAAAGTCTATACCGTAAAGAGCAACACGTCTGTAGTCGCCTACGATTCTGCCTCGTCCGTATGTGTCGGGGAGACCTGTTACTATTTTGTTTTTACGAATAGCACGCATTTCGGGTGTATATACATCATAAACGCCCTGATTATGTGTTTTATGATATTCCGTAAAAATCTTATGAAGCTCGGGATCCGGCTCATAGCCGTATGTGCTGCAAGCTTCTTCTGCCATTTTAATACCGCCGTAGGGCATAAATGCACGCTTAAGCGGCTTGTCTGTCTGAAGACCTACAACCTTTTCAAGGTCTTTCATTGACTCATCTATATAACCCGGCTTGTGTGAGTTGATACCTGCAACGATGTGTGTATCCATATCAAGAACGCCGCCGTTAGCACGCTCTTGTTTTTGAAGCTCTTGGAGCTTGCCCCAAAGCTTATTTGTTGCCTCAGTAGGGTCTTCAAGAAAACTCTCGTCACCGTCATAGGGTGTGTAGTTATTCTGTATAAAATCGCGAGTATCTACGTCCTCACGCCACTTCGTACCCTTAAAACCTTTCCACTGCTCAAATTCTACCATTATTTCTCAAAGCCTTTCTGCCCACAAGTGAATAAATGTGCGGCTGCCGACCCGGTGGGCTGGGGCGGAGCGATAGCGAAAAAATAACATCCGAAAAAGAGTTATACCCGCTGACACTATATATAGTAGCATAAAAGAGCTGACTTGTCAACATATAGAGTATTTTTTGTATATGCCTCTAAAAAAAAGGTCGAAATCGAGCATTTTATATTACAAGTTTTTTAATACGTTCTTTATAAAACAGTTATATAAGCTCGCATATAAGTGTGTTGCTTATATCAAATCCTCTGTCCGTAAAAGCATAGCCGACTTTTGTTTTTCTTACAAGACCGAGTGATATGAATTTATCTATTTTCTCTTTGTTTTTTAAATAGAAGCTTTCGGAAAATCTGCTTTCGTATTCCTTTTCGTCAATACCGTCGGATGTTCTCAGCATAAGCATTGTAAATTCCTCTTTTTTATCATCATCTCCGAGTATAATCTCATCCGTGCGGCAGCTTTCAAGCGATAAATACCCGGAAAATGAGGAATTGTTTGAGAATCTTTTTCCGCATAAATATGAATGTGCCGACAAACCTATGCCAATATATTCATTTGCCGTCCAGTATTTCATATTGTGACGGCAGCGGAAACCGGGCTTTGCAAAATTTGATATTTCGTATCTTTCATATCCGCTCTCTCTTAAATAATTGCACAGCATTTCAAACATTTCTCTGTCACTGTCCTCGCTCGGCACATTTAGCTTTCCGTTTTCGAAAAGCCGTTTAAATTCCGTCCCGTCCTCGATTATAAGACTGTAACATGATAAGTGAGGCACGCCGCATTTTACAGCGGTTTCAAGAGTGCTCATAAGACGTTCCTTGTTTTGGAGGGGGAGAGATGTCATTATATCAATGTTTATGTTGTCAAAGTATTTTTTTGAAAGTTCAATAGCTGAAATTGCCTGTTTTGACGTGTGTATTCTGCCGAGAGTTTTTAATTCCGCATCGCAAAACGACTGAACGCCTATGCTTATTCTGTTTATTCCGCCACGTGACAACACCCTTAGCTTTTCGTCCGTCACCGTTCCGGGATTTGCCTCTATGCTTGCTTCGCGGCAAACTGACATATCAAAGACGGAGTTTATTATGTTCATCAGTCTGTCAAGCTGTTTTTCCGTTAAAACGGTAGGTGTTCCGCCGCCTATAAAAAGCGTTTCGCATTTTGTGCCTTGATATTGCCTTGCCTCGTTTTCAAGAGCACTCAGATATTTGTCGATATATAGTTCGCTGTCCGAAAACGATGTAAAATCACAATACAGGCATTTTTTTTTGCAAAACGGTATGTGAACATACAGTCCGGGGTATTTATCCATAGCCTTAATCCATCCTTAAAAAATCAAAGTCTTGTAATCTATTATATCACAATATTTTATAAGTGTCAAACATAGACTTCGGATACGCTTAAAATGTTTATATATGTGATTTCAAACAGCATTTTTATGCTTGTTTTGAAAAAAATCAAAAAAAATTTCGAAAACTATTGACAAAGTCGCTTTTATTTGGTATAATCATATTTAGCATTGCTGGCATAGCTCAGTTGGCAGAGTAACGCCTTGGTAAGGCGTAGGT
>CAKSPW010000064.1 GCA_934486495.1 uncultured Clostridia bacterium | reverse complement strand
CCAGGCTAACCCCGGATTCAAGCCTTCATCTGAGATTAAGATGCACCTTCGTGTATACGATAAGAGACCTGATGTAAACGCTGTTGTTCATGCTCATCCGATTTATGCAACAAGCTTTGCAATTGCAGGTATTCCTCTTACTCAGCCGATTATGCCTGAGGCTGTTATAGCTCTCGGATGCGTACCTATCGCTGAGTACGGCACACCGTCAACAATGGAAATTCCGGATCACGTTGAAAAGTATCTTCCTTATTATGATGCTGTTCTTCTCGAGAGCCACGGCGCACTCACATATTCGGATTCACTTCTCAACGCTTATCATAAGATGGAGTCTGTTGAGTTCTATGCAGAGCTTCTCTTTAAGTCAAGACAGCTCGGCGGCCCGAAGGAATTCTCAAAAGAGCAGGTTGAAAGACTTTACGAAATCAGAAGAAAGTTCGGTATGAAGGGTAAGCATCCGGCTAACCTTTGCCAGGATAAGGCTCACGGCTGCCATGCTTGCGGAGGGAACTGCTCATCAAAGGGTGCTGACAAGGAGTCTGAGGCAGAGCTTATTGCCAAAATCACAAAGCAGGTAATGGAACAGCTCGGTAAATAAGTCATGACGGACGATAAAATTAAAAAAATTGCCGAAGCGGCTGCGGCGGCAATCAGCTTTCATATGACGCTTGATTTGGCACAGCGTATTTCGTCTGCTGTCAGAAAAAAAGCAAAGGAAATAGGTGTAAATGCCGTTGTGGCCGTATCGGATGCGGCGGCAAGACCCGTGTTGGTCGAGTGTATGGACGATGCGTTTATCGCAAGCTATGATATTGCGCTCGGAAAAGCTTACACCGTTTCGGCGCTTAAGATGTCAACGGCGGAGCTGAAAAAATTAAGTGCGCCGGGCGGTGAGTTGTACGGAATACAGCATACCAACGGCGGTAAAATAGTTATTTTCGGCGGAGGCGATCCGCTTAAAATAGGAAATAAAATAATCGGCGGACTCGGAGTGAGCGGCGGAAGTGAGGAGCAGGATACATTCCTCAGTGCCTACGGAAGAGATTACTTTGAAAAGCTGATTTCATAAAGGAGTGACAATTTTGAATTCAAACGAGATTGAACAGATAGTAAAGCAAGTACTCGCAGGAATGCAGGGAAATACACCGTCCGCTGCGGCAGACAACAGTGTTCCCGAAAAAGCAAGAGTTGCTATGCTTACCGCTCTTGAACACTATGATGTAAAGGAATTCCCTATTCCTCAGGTCGGAGACGATGACATACTCGTTAAGGTTGAAGGCTGCGGAATATGCGGAACAGACGCTCATGAGTTCAAGAGAGACCCGTTCGGACTTATTCCTGTTGCACTCGGTCACGAGGGTACGGGAAGAATAGTTAAAATGGGTAAGAACGTTAAGAAGGACAGTGCGGGCAAGGATTTGAAAATCGGAGACAAGGTTGTAACCTGTATGATTTTTAAGGACGATCCCGATATTGAAATGTTCGACCTTAACAAAAAGAATGTCGGCGGTGCAGACGTTTACGGACTTCTTCCCGATGACGATATTCATCTTAACGGCTGGTTCTCTGATTACATATTGGTAAGAGGCGGCTCTACGATATTTAACGTAAGCGACTTAAGCCTTGATGAGAGAATATTAATCGAGCCGTGCGCCGTGCTTGTACACGCCGTTGAGAGAGCAAAGACAACAGGTATTTTAAGATTTAATTCAAGAGTTGTTGTTCAGGGCTGCGGACCTATCGGTCTTATCTGTATAGCAGTGCTCAGAACGATGGGTATTGAGAATATAGTTGCTGTTGACGGAAACGAACAACGCCTTAACTTTGCAAAGGAAATGGGCGCTGAAAAGTCTGTAAACTTTAAGGACCATAACGGTATAGAGGCACTTGCAGGCGCTGTAAATGACGCTTTCGGCGGTCATCTTGCAGATTTTGCATTCCAGTGCACAGGTTCACCGGCAGCTCACAGCAATATATATAAGTTTATAAGAAACGGCGGCGGACTTTGCGAGCTCGGTTTCTTCATAAACGGCGGTGACGCTACAATAAATCCGCATTTTGATATGTGCTCAAAGGAGATTACACTCGTAGGCTCATGGGTATATACACTGCGTGATTATGCAACAACGTTTGATTTTCTTAAGCGTGCAAAGGGTATCGGACTTCCTATGGAGAAGCTGATTACTCATAAATATCCGCTTTCGGAGATTAACGAAGCTCACAAGACCAATCTTGCAATGAAGGGGCTTAAAATCGCAATTATTGCGGACGACATGATGTAATAAATTAAATTTAATATAAAAAATTATAGGAGGATTTTTAAAATGGCACAGGAAGCATTAGGTATGATAGAAACAAGAGGTCTCGTAGCATCAATCGAGGCTGCTGACGCAATGGTAAAGGCTGCAGAGGTAACACTTATCGGAACAGAGAAAATCGGTTCCGGACTCGTAAGCGTTATGGTAAGAGGTGACGTTGGTGCTGTTAAGGCTGCAACAGAGGCAGGTTCATCTGCTGCTCAAAGACTCGGCGAGCTTGTTGCTGTACATGTAATACCCCGTCCTCACAATGATGTTGAGAGAATTTTGCCGACTCTTAAATAATTTAAAAGGGTGATTTGATATGGCTAATACTAAAAAGGTCAAAATAAACGGTAAGGCCTCGGAAGAGGAAGTTGCCGCTAAAGAAGTAAAAACGGTTAAGGAGGAGAAAAAAATGGCACAGGAAGCACTCGGAATGATTGAAACAAGAGGTCTTGTAGCTGCTATTGAAGCTGCTGATTCCATGCTTAAGGCTGCAAACGTTGAGCTTATCGGAACAGAAAAGATAGGTTCGGGACTTGTAAGCGTTATGGTAAGAGGTGATGTAGGCGCTGTTAAGGCTGCTGTTGAGGCAGGCGGAGCAAAGGCTACAAAGCTCGGTGAGATTATTGCAACTCACGTTATACCGCGCCCGCATGGCGATGTTGAAAAGATTTTGCCGACACTTAAATAAGGCAAATTCAAAGACGTATAATTTTCGCTTTTCTCTGCGGATACCGATCCGCAGAGAAAACGGCGAAACTATGAGGGGACTGAAAATTTAATGATTATAGGAAAAGTTGTTGGCAGTATTGTTTCAACGAGAAAAAATGAAAAGCTTGTAGGCAGTAAATTTATGATTATTGAACCTGTCTCCGCAATGAGTAAGGGCAGATTTGTTGCAGTGGATAATATCGGCGCAGGAATCGGCGAGTTTGTACTCGTTGCAACAGGCAGTGCCGCAAGATACGGTACGGATTATGATAATTCGCCGGTGGACGCAGCTATTGTAGGAATTGTAGATGACGGCGAAGGCTTGGCTTAATGCCGTTGTTTATTAATGGGGGATAATTATGCAACTTGAAGCTTTATCGGAAATAATGAAATCGTGCGGCGTTGTAGGTGCCGGCGGTGCTGGTTTTCCATCGTATGCGAAGCTGAATAAGAAAGCGGATACGGTTATTCTAAACTGTGCTGAATGTGAACCGCTTTTCAGAATGCACAGACAGCTTCTTGCAAAATACGCATTTGAAATATTAACGGCTCTTGAGTATGTACGCACTGCTGTTGAGGCTGAGCGTGTAATTGTGGCGGTAAAGCCGTCATATACCGATGCCATAGCAGCGGTTAAGGAAAAACTCGAGTCGTTTCCGAAAACATCAATTCATCTTCTGCACGAGGTTTATCCGGCAGGCGATGAGGTTATAACAATTTACGAATCAACAGGCAGGATTGTTCCTCCGGGAGCTATTCCGATTTCCGTAGGCTGTATTGTGTATAACGTTGAAACAATGCTCAATACATATTATGCCGTTACGGAAGGCAGACCTGTTACAAAAAAATATGTAACCGTAGGCGGAGCGGTAAAGAATCCGACCACGTATCACGTACCTATCGGAGTGCGCTTTTCGGAGCTTGTTAAGCTTGCCGGAGGTGAAACGGTAGATGACGCCGCATATTTATCGGGCGGTGTTATGACGGGCAGACTTGCTGATTTGAATGAGGCGGTAACAAAAACCACAAATGCGATTTTGGTACTTCCCGAAAATCATCCCGTTATAGTAAAAAGAAAAGCAAGAATAACTATGAGCATTAAACGGTCTATGAGTTCATGCTGTCAGTGCAGAACGTGTACCGATCTTTGTCCCAGACATCTTTTGGGACATCCCATTGAGCCGCATTTGTTTATGCGAGCGGCGTCAAAGGGTATGGAGCATGACATTAAAGCCGTTTTAAATACAGCATTTTGTGCGCAGTGCGGAGTATGTGAGATGTATGCTTGTCCGCAGGGACTTGCGCCTAAAACTCTTATAGGTGAGGCAAAGGCGGCACTCAGAGCGGCAGGAGTCAAATCTCCGGCACCGAGCGAGGAGTGCGTTGTAAATCCCATGAGAGAATACAGACTTGTTCAAATGAAGCGTCTTTTGGGCAGACTCGGTCTTACACCGTATGTGGTAAAAGCACCGCTTGACGACGGCGAAATAAAGCCGCCCGAAATAAAGATTATGATGCGTCAGCATATCGGCGCACCGGCGGTATCGCTTGTTTCAATAGGCGATAAGGTAAGTGCCGGCGATAAGATAGCCGATGTGGGCGATAAGCTCGGCTGCGGTATATTCACACCGCTCGGCGGAGAAGTAATCGAAAAGACAGATAATTATATCGTTGTTCGTACACGATAAGGTGTAGCAGATAGGAGATAGAAATGGCAAAAGCAATTGCAATGGTAGAGTTTATGACCGTTGCATCGGGCGTAAGTGCAGCCGATACAATGGTAAAAACATCGGAAATAGAGCTTATGGAGGCTACGGTTGTTTGCCCCGGAAAGTACATAATTCTTATATGCGGTGATTTGAGCGCTGTTAAGGCTGCGGTTGAAAGTGCAAAGAAAAAGCATGGTGACAGGCTTGTTGACAGCTATGTTCTCGGTAATCCGCATGAGTCAATATTCCCTGCAATATACGGCGCAACGGAGATTGAAAATCCGAAGGCTCTGGGAATAGTCGAAACATATTCGGCAGCTTCTATCATAGCCGCAGCGGATTTTGCGGCAAAGACGGCGGAAGTTCAGCTGATTGAAATACGAATTGCAAGAGGTATGTGCGGAAAATCATATATGTTCCTAACAGGTGATGTTGCGGCCGTTACAGCGTCGGTTGAACGTGCAAAGCAGTCGGCAGCGGACGGCGGTATGCTTCTTGATACATCGGTTATTGCAAATCCCGATGAGAAAACATGGCGTAATATATTGTAAGATAACATTTTGAAAGGATGAATTAATGATGTTAGATGAAAAATACGTAAGCGAAATAGTTGCCAAAGTTGTAAAAAGCATTGATATACAGGACGCTTGCACAAAACAAAAGGGTGTCTTTGACACCATGGAGGAGGCTCTTGAGGCTGTTAAAAAGGCGCGTGAGCTTTACAGAGAGTATTCTATCGAGCAGAGAGAAAAAATTATTTCATGCATAAGAAAGCTTATTTTGCAAGAGGCTGACGTTATGGCACGTCTCGGTGTTGAAGAAACGGGTATGGGAAATGTTGCCGATAAGACAATCAAGCATCAGCTCGTTGCCAACAAAACACCGGGTACTGAGGATCTTCATCCCGTTGCACTTACAGGTGATCAGGGTCTTACATTGATTGAAATGGCACCGTACGGAATTATCGGAAGCATTACTCCGTCAACAAATCCGAGCGAAACGGTTTTGTGTAATTCAATCGGTATGCTTGCAGCAGGAAACGGTGTAGTATTTAACCCGCATCCGCACGCAAAGAAAACAGCAAATTATGCTGTTGACCTTGTAAACCGTGCCGTACTTGAAGCAGGAGGCCCGGAGAATATAGTCGTTTCCGTTAAAAATCCGACAATGGACACTTCAAATACAATGATGAAATCACCGCTTGTTCGTATGCTTGTTGCAACAGGCGGCCCGGGCGTTGTACGTGCGCTTTTATCATCCGGTAAGAAAGCAATCGGTGCAGGTGCCGGAAATCCGCCGGTTATCGTTGACGATACGGTTGATGTTAAAAAAGCGGCAAAGGATATTGTTGACGGCGCAAGCTTTGATAACAATCTCCCGTGTATTGCAGAGAAAGAGTGCTTTGCATTCTCAAATATTACCGATGAGTTAATCAGCGAGATGACAAAGAACGGCGCTTATCTTATAAAGGGTGAGCAGATTGATAAGCTTTTAAGTTTTGCTCTTATCAATAAGGACGGTAAGTACGTAATCAATAAAAAGTGGGTCGGAAAGGATGCTAAGCTCTTCCTTAAGGAGCTTGGAATAGAGTCTGACGCTAAGCTTATTATTTGCGAAACAGAAGAAATGCATCCGTTTGTACAAACAGAGATGATGATGCCTGTACTCGCAATCGTAAGAGTAAATAACATTGACGAGGCAGTTAAAATGGCCGTAAACGCAGAACACGGCAATCGTCATTCAGCTCATATCCATTCAAAGAATATAGATAATCTTACAAAGTTTGCAAGAGCTGTTGAAACTACAATTTTCGTTAAAAACGCTCCGTCATATGCCGGAATTGGCGCAGGCGGAGAGGGTTATACAACCTTTACAATCGCAGGCCCGACGGGTGAAGGCTTAACCGCAGCTCATTCGTTTACACGCCAGAGAAGATGCGTAATGGTTGACGGACTTCATATAGTTTGATTTTAGCATCTTTGAAAGGGGTTACTTATGAAAGCATTGGGAATGATAGAGGTATACAGCTTTTCGTGTGCTGTTGCCGCTGCTGATGCCGCAGCAAAAGCGGCAGATGTTTCCGTTATAGCATTTGACAGAAACCGACCTATAAACCCTAATGTTCCGGCACCGCTTGTTATGGAAATAAAGCTTGAGGGCAGTGTTTCGGCGGTAAAGGCAGGAATTGAGGCGGCTAAGAATTACGCCGATAAAGAGGGCAAGTATATAGTGTCGCATATTATCGCAAATCCGGCAGATGATACCGAAAAAATGGCATATTTGCTTGACATTAACAGAGATAAATTTAATAAAAAGCTGCCGAAGAACATGAAGGGAATTCCTGCGGCGGAGTCTGTCGGAAAGGCTTTCGGTCTTTTGGAAATTCAAGGCCTTGTAGCGGCGGTCGAAGGACTCGATACAATGCTTAAAACAGCCGATGTAGAGCTTGTTCACACCGAAAAAAGACTCGGCGGACGTCTTGTTACGCTTATTGTTGCCGGGAGTGTTTCTTCTGTCAGTGCCGCGGTAGAGCGTGGAAAAGCGGCGGCAGGTGTACTCGGAAAAGTTTATGGTGAGGAGATTATCGCAAATCCGAGCGGCGAAATAATCAAATTTTTCGATGTCGGACGTTAAATGGGAGTGAGATAAAATGAATGAAACTGAAATTGCAAAAGCAGTCAGAGCCGCAATACAAAGCGTTCGAGAGGATCACGGGGAAATTAAGGTAGGTGTGTCGCAAAGACATATTCATCTTTCAAGAGAAGACCTTGATACGCTTTTCGGCAAAGGCTATGAGCTTACAAAGAAAAAGACTCTTATGGGCAGAGAGTATGCGTCGGAGGAATGTGTGACGCTTGTCGGTCCGTCGCTTAAGTCGATAGAAAAGGTAAGAGTTTTGGGGCCTGTAAGAAAGAATACACAGGTTGAAATTTCAAGAACGGATACCTTTGTGTTAAAGGTAAGTCCTCCGGTAAGACCGTCGGGACACATTGAAGGCTCGGAAAGACTCGTTGTTGTCGGTCCAAAGGGCAGCGTATATCTTAAAGAGGGCGTTATAATTGCCAACAGACATATACATTTAACTCCGGAGTATGCGCAAAAGCATGACTTAAAGGATAATGATTATGTAGATGTTGAGATAGAGGGAATTAAGCCCACAAGATTTTATGATGTGCAGGTTCGTGTGCGTGACGATTTCAATATTGAAATGCATATTGATACGGACGATGCCAACTCGGCAGGACTTAAAAACGGAATGAGAGTTAAGATAATAAAGAAATAATGTATTGGGCGGACTGCATTGCGGTGCCGCCTCAATATCTTTTACGGAGAGGAAGGAAAATGTATGTTTGCGCTTGAAAGACAAAACAGAATACTTGAGCTTTTGGCAACCGACGGCGCTGTTTGGGTAAGCAAGCTTGCGGTAGAACTTAATGTCACGGAGGAAACTGTACGGCGTGATTTGGAAAAGCTTGAGAAGCAGGAAAGTCTCAGACGTACACACGGCGGTGCCGTGCCTATTGACGGAACGACCTATGAGCTGTCGCTTGAAAAAAGAAAACATACGAATGTTGAGGAAAAGGCACAGCTTGCCAAAATTGCGGCAGGATATGTTGTAACGGGCGATACGGTTTTTCTCGATGCGTCAACAACGACGTTTTATATGGCAAAAGAACTCAAAAGCATGAGTAATATAACCGTTATTACAAATTCAATTCGTGTTATTGAGGAGCTTCAGGGTTCTGACGGAATAAAGGTTATAGCTGTCGGCGGAATAGTAAGCAGAAACGAGTCGTTTGTCGGTACGATGGCTGAAAAATGCATTGAGGATAATTATTTTGCGAGCAAGATGTTTTTCTCAAGTAAGGGAGTAACAGCGTCAGCAGGTATCCTCGAAAGCAACGAGCAGGAGTGCGGAATTAAAAAGAAAATGATGAAAAATGCCGGCTCAAAATATTATATATGTGATAAATCAAAGCTTGGCAGAGTAGGGTTTGTAAAGCTTTCCGACTTTTCCGATATAGATTATTTCATAACGGGGACTCTTGACGATGAAACTCTTAGGTCAAGGCTTACAGACAGTGAAACGCATCTTGTAACAAGCAGATAAAGTTAAATCTGTGAGATTGTACGCTAAAGGTAAAATATATAATGGGACTTGTGAACAGTCCCTTTTTTGTTTGGTAAAAATTTTAGGCAAAACGGATTGACAAGTTCAGTGTAATGTGCTATAATAAAAAGAAATAATCTGTTTACAGATGTAAATATAAGGAAGGGTTAGCTTTGGAAAACATAGGAATGACGTCTAATTTGATTTTTTTACTGCGTGTAGTCATATCGGGAATATGCGGAATAATAATCGGATATGAAAGAAAATCAAGAGGAAAAGGGGCCGGAGTGCGAACACATATGATAGTTGCGCTTGCGTCGGCGCTTATGATGATAGTTTCAAAATACGGTTTTTCGGATATTGGCTTGCTGGCAGGGGCGCGCGGTGCGGATAACTCCCGTGTTGCCGCACAGATAGTAAGCGGTGTCGGCTTTTTGGGCGCAGGCATGATTTACGTTCACAAAAATTCAATCAGCGGACTGACAACTGCGGCAGGTATATGGGCAACCGCAGGCATAGGAATGGCGATAGGCGCAGGACTTTATTTTATTGGTCTTGCAAGCACCGTGCTTGTTTTTGTATCGCAAATATTTTTACATAGGCGATTAAAATTTTTGCAGCCGCTTCAGGAGGTTGAGCTTACCGTTGAGATTGTCGATACACCCGAGGCGATTGAATTTATAAAATCCGCTCTTTTTTCGCGCGGCTATCAGATTGAACATTTTAAGACAGTAAGAAATGACGGTACGATTTCAATAAATATCGATATGCTTGCGCAGCCGGGATTTGAGGCGCACGAAATTTATGAGCTTGCCGAACAATCAGATTTTGTACGTTCAATAAGTCTTTAGTGAAAAATGCAATATTAATAAGAAGAAATGCAATGAAATTGCATTTCTTTTCTTGTATAATTATATTAGACGAATGAATAGTCTATTTATAAGTATTTAATGACTTAAGTCTGAATAAAATTATCCATAGTGTAACTTATGCTTCGGGCAGCGTAGCAGCACTGTGTGCGATTTTCCTTCGGACTTTGGTTTTGTGCCATGCAGGCACGGAAAGGAATGTGTATAAAAATGAAACTTGATGTAAGACACCCGGTTCATCCGGAGGATTCAAAATTCTATACGACAGAAGATTTAAGAGAAAGATATTTGATTGAAACCGTATTTGTAAAGGATGAGGTTAATCTTTGTTACAGCCATTTCGACAGAATTGTTGCCGGTGGAATTATGCCGGTTGACAAGGCATTGAAGCTTGAGGGCGGAAAACAGTTCGGTAGCGAGTATTTTTTGGAAAGACGTGAGCTTGGAGTTATAAACATCGGCGGAAAAGGTAAAATTACGCTTGACGGAACAGAATATGTTTTGAATCCTCGTGACGGTATATATGTAGGTATGGGTACAAAGGACGTTGTTTTTGAAAGCGTTGATAAGAACGATCCGGCTAAATTCTATATGAATTCATGTCCGGCGCATACAACATACCCGACTGTTCACATAGATATAACAAAGGCTAAGAAGGTTCCCTGCGGAAGCGAGGAGGAATGCAACAAGCGTGTAATCAATCAGTATATTCATCCAGAGGTTATGAAGTCATGTCAGCTTTCAATGGGTCTTACGGAGCTTCAGTCGGGAAGCGTTTGGAATACAATGCCTTGCCATACTCATGAAAGACGTATGGAGGTTTATTTCTATTTTGATATGGATCCCGATTCGGTAGTATTTCACATGATGGGTGAACCCGATGAAACGAGACATATCATAATGAGAAACGAACAGGCTGTTATTTCGCCGAGCTGGTCAATCCACAGCGGTTGCGGCACAAAGAATTATACATTTATCTGGGGTATGTGCGGTGAAAACCAGACATTTACCGATATGGACAATATTGCAATGTCCGATCTTAAATAAGGAGGTAAGCTTTAATGAATAAATTCAGTCTTGAAGGAAAAATTGCGTTTGTTACAGGTGCGTCATACGGTATAGGATATGCTATTGCGAAAGGTTTTTCGGAAGCAGGCGCAAAAATTGTGTTTAACGATATTAATCAGGAGCTTGTTGACAAAGGTCTTGCGTCATACAAAGCTGACGGGATAGATGCAAAAGGCTATGTTTGCGATGTTACGGACGAAAAGGCCGTTGCGGAAACGGTTGCAAAAATAGAAGATGAAGTCGGCGTTATTGATATACTCGTAAATAATGCCGGAATTATTAAACGTATTCCTATGTGTGATATGTCGGCTGATGAATTCCGCAAGGTTATTGACGTTGACCTTAATGCACCGTTTATTGTGTCAAAGGCTGTAATTCCGTCAATGATTAAAAAAGGTCACGGTAAAATTATAAACATCTGTTCAATGATGAGCGAGCTCGGACGAGAAACCGTATCGGCATATGCTGCCGCAAAGGGCGGTCTTAAGATGCTTACGAGAAATATTGCGTCGGAATACGGCGAGTACAATATTCAGTGTAACGGTATCGGCCCGGGTTATATCGCCACACCGCAAACAGCTCCGCTCCGTGAAAAGCAGCCTGACGGCTCAAGACATCCGTTTGACAGCTTTATTATTGCAAAAACACCGGCGGCACGTTGGGGTACACCCGAGGATCTTATGGGCCCTGCAGTATTCCTCGCATCTGATGCGTCCGATTTTGTAAACGGTCATATTCTTTATGTTGACGGCGGAATACTCGCTTACATCGGAAAGCAGCCTAAATAATAGGTGAGAAGATATGATTAATCTGCAAATAAAAAACAAAGACGGAGAAGTGCTTTGCAGTGCTGGGGGAGAGTACGCAAGTTGCGTATACAGAAAAAAGTATGAAGAGGGCGATTATATTGAGCTTTCTTCGGACGGAGAATTTGTTGCGTTAAAGCTTGCCTCTCATCTTGCCGAAAGCATAGTTTATCTCCCGGATAAGCATTTTAAATATCAAATTCCAGAGGGAATTTGGCATGGAATTTACGCTCCGAACACGTGGGATATGGATTTGAACCTGATTACTGCAAGAGAAATCTCGGATGATGAGGCATATTCTTACAGGAATATTGCTCTTAACAGTGCTGCGGTTAGGTTTGAGGACAGATATTTTCCGTTCGCACGTGCAAATCATGTAACTCGAGATGAGGTTGTGTTTGAAGAAAGAAACTCAATAGACGGTGTTATATGCCAGGACTGTCACGGATTCTGGCCGTTTCAATCATATGCCGGCGGAGCAAGGGAGGATATAGAATATTATCTGTATTTCGGACGTGAGGTAGAGTTTGATACAATTGTTTTCTATCTGCGTGCCGATTTTCATGATGACCACGATACATATTGGAAATCATTTGATGCGGAACTGTCAGACGGCAGTAAGCTCTCTTTTGAATTTGAAAAGAGTAATAAGGGTCAGAAATTTACACTTTCCGCTCCGAAGCGGACAAGCTTTATACACTTGACCAATTTCAAACAGGCGTCCAATCCGCTTTCGTGGGCGGCGCTTTCGCAGATTGAGGTTTACGGAAGATATATAAAGAAATAATGTTTATTATATTTGCGAAAAAAATGTATACGGCAGAAATCAAAAAAAGGATCTCTTGTTGATCCTTTTTTTGATGGCTCTTTGTCAATTGTTGGGGTTTCGATTCTCCCATATGCTGAAATTAAGCAATATTATTTTATGAATAATTGTTA
>CAKSPW010000063.1 GCA_934486495.1 uncultured Clostridia bacterium | reverse complement strand
TCGTTCCTCGTCTGTTACCGGGCAGCGAAGCACCATTTTTCTTTTTCGGTTTGCCATTAAAAAATCCTCCGTGTATTCATAATAAGGGTTTGGGAATATCCCAAAAATATTTTTACGGAAATTTCAAAGAAATAACAGCCGTAAAAATCGTGAGTGTGGCTACACTCGCTTTGCTTGCTATTCTCTTAAAACGCAAGTTTTTCCCTCTATATAAGTAATAACAAAAATCACAATTTTGCTACTTTCTTAAATATTTTTTCTGAAAAAAGTTGCGGTTTCCGCTCTTTTTTGATTACTTATATGAAACAGATAAAAATACTTCTTTCTGAAAAATAAAAAGCAGCCTGTTTTTCATTAAACAGACTGCGAAAATTCGTAGAGTACCCAACTATACGAAACATAAAATCTATTATAATTATAGCATAATGTCACTGTAGCTGTCAAGATGTAGCAGAAAGTTTAATCATTTTAACGAGATTTTTTTGTTTCACACAGCTATTTTTATTCTTTGATACAATTATTTAAGGATAGAAAAGTGAAAATGACGGTTATAAGCCGTCAGAAAAATTGTCATTTGTAAGGAGGATTTTTATATGGCAAGACGAGGCGAAAATATTTACAAAAGAAAAGACGGCCGCTGGGAAGGTCGTTATATAAAAGGAAAGGATATAAACGGCAGGAATAAATACGGTTATTTATATGCAAAAAGCTATACCGAAGTTAAAGATAAGCTGAACACAATAAAATCACAGCCGAATATGCTTTATCAAACGCAGACTGCAACAAAAACACTTGCTCAAATGTGTGCGCTCTGGCTTGATGAAAGCAAAACACAAATTAAACATTCCACTTATGTAAAGTATTATAATATTATTTATAATCACATTATCCCGTCAATCGGAAAACATAAAATCAATTTTCTTGATACTGCTTTAATTCGTCAGTTTGCGGACGAAAAACTCACTGCCGGAAAATTAAACGGTTGCGGTGGTTTATCCCCTAAAACCGTAAAGGATATTTTATCGGTTTTGAGATTGGTTATTATATATTCAAACAATATAGGTATTGCTTGTAATTGCAGGCTTGACAGCATTAACATCAAATCCGATGATAAAAATATTGAGGTGTTGAGCAAAAGTCAGCAGGACAAACTCACATCATATCTTGTAAATAATTTTAATAATACAAGTTTGGGAATTTTAATTTGCCTTTATACTGGCATCAGGATAGGTGAAATATGTGCGTTAAAATTTGACGATATTTCAATGGCTGATAAAACCGTTCATATACGCAAAACTATGCAGAGAGTTCAGAATTTTGCGCCGCTGAAGGAAACAAAAACAGATGTAATTATATCAACGCCCAAAAGCAAAAGTTCCGTCCGAGATATTCCTATGCCGGAATTTTTAATAGCTGCGATTATAAAAAATAATATGTATATTCCGAAGGCATATCTGCTTACGGGAGAATTACATAGTTATGTCGAGCCGAGAACGCTTGAAAACAGATTTAAGAGATGTATTTGTTCCTGCGGAATTGCAAATGTATCTTTTCACACGCTTCGGCATACTTTTGCGACCCGCTGTGTCGAGCTGGGATTTGAAACAAAAAGCCTGAGCGAGATTTTAGGTCATTCAAGCGTTAATATAACTCTTAACAGATATGTTCATTCGTCAATGGAGTTAAAGCGTATGAATATGGAAAAACTGAATTTATCGCCGTCAATTTTTTAGTCGGCAAAGAGCCGCAAATAAGCTTTTATCTTGTACTGCGGCTCTTTTTTCGTATAGTTGGGTACTCTACGAAACATAAAAATATACACTATTATTATTTTCGTGTTTTCAAACACATTTGACAAGGAGGCAGGATAAATTCGTGAGTAGCGATGAAAAAGAAAAATTCAAAACCGCTTATATTGATAAACTTGCCGAAAATTTATCAATGCTCCGTGCAAATGCGGGCGTAATTCATGGTGATGTTGCGGACAGAATCGGTATTGCAAGACAAACATACTCTGCCATTGAATGCGGCAGAAGCAGAATGAGCTGGAATACTTTTATGAGCCTTATACTGTTTTTTAAGGAAAATGCGAATATAAAAATCGGATATAAAGACGAATACAATTCTGACGATTTTTATGTTTAGAAACAGTGAAAGTCTAAAGTTTTAGCCGTGTTGTTGAAATTCTTGAATATAAAGGATTTTTGAAAAAATTCTATTATCTTTTATTCATGCGTGTGTAGAATTAAGAATCGCTGACAAAAGGTCTTTTTTGTCAAAGTATTATAAAAAATAAAGGAGTGATATGAAATGCCTGTAATTAATGCAGTATCCGGGAACAAAGACAAACAGCGTACATATAGGGAACAGTACTTAAAATACAATAAAGCAGTTAAGGAAGAATTTTTTTGTGAAGCAATATTGATTTCCTATGCTATGATAGAGGACAGACTTCGTTCTTTTTTATATCATATCGGGGCATTAGCAAATAGGAACAGTATAAACGTTAACTGTAAAAAAACAAAAGCACAATTAAAAGAAATAGTTCTTGAATACAAAACAGAAAAGGAAAATAATAATCTCGGAATTAAAAATATTTCCGGCAAAATCAAAATCATTCGCTGCACCTTGGAATGGGCAGCCACTGTTACCGCCGGATACAAAGAAGATAAATATTTAAGCACACTAAAAAAAACAATATGAAGGTAATATAGATATTCAAGATATGCAAGACATGCTGAAAGAACTTTCGGAATGGCTTGATTAAAGAAAAAGGCGGTAACGGTAACATCTGTCGACATTGAAAACAAAACCGCTGTTTTAGACGGCGTTCTTGCGGAAGATGCTGAAAATGTAATGCTTGATTTCGATAAAATCACTATTGAGCAGGGAGAAGCCGTTGACGAAACAACTTCAAATATCACTTTGAAAAACTTTGTGCTGAAAGGCGACAAGGCAGCTAATTACGAGATTACAACCGAAACCTTGCCGGGCGTAATAGCAAACGATAAGATTGCAGATATAACAATAACGGCAGAAAACGGCGTTGTAACAGGCACGGCAAAATACATAAAAGGCTCATCTGTAACAGTAACAGCAGCGGCAAACAGCGGATACAGATTTACAGGCTGGTATGTGGATAATACTGCAGTATCAACCGAAAGCACATACACATTTACGGCAGAAAGCAATACGGCACTTACCGCAAAATTTGAAAGAATCCGTACCTCCGGCGGTGGCGGCGGTGGCGGCGGAACAACCCGCTATACCGTATCTTTTGAAACAAACGGCGGAAGCAAGGTTGCAAATCAGAGTGTTACAAGAAACAGCGTTATAAAAGAACCGACAGCACCTACCAAAGAGGGCTTTGACTTTGCAGGCTGGTACACCGATAAAGAGCTTAAAACAAAATATGATTTTTCAGTAAAGGTAACAAAGAGCCTCACTCTTTATGCCGCTTGGACTCAAAAGGATAATTCCTTAAATCAGATTGTTTTAACGATTGGCGAAAAGAGCGCAAAGGTATTCGGACAAACAAAATCAAACGATGTTGCTCCGAAAATCGTAAACGACCGCACAATGCTTCCTGCCCGTTTTGTGGCTGAAAGTCTTGGAGCTGTTGTTACTTGGAACGGTGAAAAGCAAGAAGTAACCATAAAGGGTAAAAATGCAAAAAATGAAGATATAACGATTTTGATTTATATTGGCTCAGACATTGCATATGTAAACGGTGCACAGGAAAAACTTGATTCTCCGGCATTTATCGAAAATGACCGCACCTACACACCTATTCGTTTCATTTCCGAACAACTTGGCGCAAGCGTTGAATGGAACGAAACAGATAAAACAGTTACGATTACGAAATAATTTCAAAATTTATAGGGCAGGATTTGTTTCTTGCCCTATAAATTTTTTTATATGTTGGTCCTATCAGTTCAAAAGCCTAAGCGGCTTTTTGTGCGGTTGTATTTATTGTATCGGTGTGAAGCAATCCGATTTGCAGCTTGCGCTGATGATATAATAAAAATCCGAACCCTTCACCGATTGGTACAAGGTTCGGATTTTTACTGTTTGGTGCGGATAACAGGACTTGAACCTGCACAGTATTGCTACCACTAGAACCTGAATCTAGCGCGTCTGCCAATTCCGCCATATCCGCATTTGATGCAAAACATAAATATATTATAACATATATTTTTGCGTTTGTCAAGAAAAATAAGGATTTTTATTAAACTGAATTTATGTGCCGCACGCAAAGAAAAGTATTTTGGCAAAAAGCGAGAATACGTTGAGTTATTAAAAAAGAAAAAGCACGGCGATAAGCCGCACAATTTCTAAGTGTTTAAAAGATTAAAAATATAATAAACAAAATTCATCAACAGAACGGAAACGGCGACAATATCACACGCTTTATTTGTATGAAAAGCCCGTTTATGTATCAACAAAAATGCCGATATAGCACATGGCAGGGCAAACGGATTGTATTTAAAATACATATCAAAATTCCCATGCAAAAGAGAAAGAATTGCTCTTGTCATGCCGCACGTGGGACAATTTATTCCGATTATCGCTTTTATCGGGCAGGTGATATTAAGAAACCGGCACATCAAAAAATACAATGTGCCGGCCGCAATAATCATAATGTGTTTTTTGATTATGCTACTTTTCATTACATAAGAGACATAATCTTGTTGTAGTTTAATTCTTTGGTCTTTTTCTGCATTGAGAACCAGTCGATAATTGTAAGAATACCGCAGCAGCCTGCTGTGAGAAGCTTTAAAACTCCCATTCCCGTATCACCAATCATAAAGCGATCAATACCGAGTGAACCTAAAAAGATTGATACAAGCAAAATAGTTGTGGGATCTTTTAACTCTGCCGTGGACATAAGAGAGAATTTCTCTTCGTCGATAGTTTTTAACTTGTCTTTAAGGTACATTATTTTTTCTTCCGGAAAGAACTTTTGGTTGGTCATGATGTACATATCAATTTTTTGTTGATCCATATAAAACACCCAATTCTTTATGTATTTGGCAAATATATCACCATGTTTATATTATACATGAAAAATAGTTTCATGTCAAGGGGAATTTTATTAAAATTTAATTTTAGTTCGTATTATTTTTCGAATTTAGCGAAAAATACTGTTAGACTTGTAAATAAGAGGAATTTTATCGCAAAAAATCAAATGTTTCATTATTTCGTATTTTTCCGGTTTGCAAAAAAAGCGGGCTGAAGATTCCCGTCAGTCCGCTTATACCGATTTATAATTTGCTTTCCAATACAGAGAAGTTGAATCGGCTTAGTACAAACTCCTCTGTTATTTCACGAAATGTCATAGGTGTAACTCTGCCCTTGATAAGAATGTCGAGAAACCTTTTTACGTCATCAATGCGACAAAAAATATCGGTTATTACCTCAGCGGTGTTGCTCTTTTTTTCACCGTTTGGATATACCGCCGTTTTTTTGACGGCAACTCCGTATCGGGAAAGTTCCTTTTGATTTTCAACCAGCTCCTGTTCAAGCAGATAATACTCGATTGTCATGTCATACTCAACATTATCTCCTGCCTTTTCGTTATATGTAACATACAGACTTGTGTTCATCATTTTGTGCGCTCCTTTTACATTAATTTACATATTAATTATAACACAAAAAATGAATTTAGTCTATACTAATCGTACGACAAAAATCGACACTCTCCGTTATATGGCTCTGTGGCCGAGACCGATTGAAACATCATTAAGGTTCAGAAGACCGACACCGAAGAATACGCAAACGCTCAAATGGCTCTCATGTCTTGCAACAGCGATTTTGCCGCCGACGCTGAGTCCCATTGCTTTATCGGCAATTTGTCGTATTGCCTCATGAGTTGCACCGACAACAGCACCTTCCTCAGCATGCTCGTTTCCGATAACACCTTCTCTGCGTGCGGCTACAACGGCACGCTCGAGAATTTTGGTTATCCCGTCCGGTATACTTGCGCCGAAGTCTATTGCAACCGAACGTATTTTGTTTTCAAGAAGGCTTGCCTTTATTCTGTTTTCTTCATCTCTTTCCTCACTTATCGCAAGGTGTACGGCTGCTTTTGCAACCTCCTTGGAGCCGATTTTATCCATACTAATCATTCCCCTCATCATAAACGCTGCTGCCGGCAAGGTAGCCGGTAGACCATGCTATTTGCAGATTATAACCTCCGGTATAAGCGTCAACATCGATTATCTCTCCTGCAAAAAACAGTCCCGGAGAAATTTTGGACTCCATTGTTGACGGATTTATTTCACGCACATTTATTCCCCCAGAGGTTATTATTGCCTCCTCTATAGGACGAAATGCTGACGGAGTGAGTGTAAAGCCTTTTATATTCTCCGCAAGCGTGCGCCGCTCTTCTTTTGTAATTGCATTAATTTTTTTGCGTTCGTTTATGCCGCTTCTTTCTATTATAACAGGTATAAGCGCTTTTGGTAAAAGCTTGTCAAGACCGTTTATAATATCCTTGTTCTTTTCTTCTTCAAAATCACGCAATATGCGTGCGTCAAGTTTTTCTATACTAAGTGCCGGTTTTAAATCAAGCTTTAATAAATACTCTTTTTTAGGAAAGTCTTTCATATGCGCCGAGGCTGACAGAACAAGCGGACCGCTTATCCCGAAATGTGTAAACAGCATTTCTCCGAGCTCGCTGTAGATCGGCTTGCCTTTGGCATTTAAAAGCGTTAAAGTAACATTTTTCAGAGAAAGTCCCGAAAGTTCGAGTTTTTCCTTTGTTTCTACGGGTATAAGCGATGGTGTCGGCATTTTTATTGTATGTCCTGCGCTTTCGGCAAGCTTATATCCTTCACCGTTTGAGCCTGTGACGGGATATGATGCACCGCCGGAGGACAGTATTACTTTTCCGAAAAATTCACGTCCGCTTTTTGTTTTTACTCCGACAACAGAGCCGTTTTTTATGAGCAGCTTACTTGCTGTGTCGCATATAAGCTCGACGTTTTTTTTAAGCGCAAACCGTGAAAGTGCGTCCGCAACGTCATGCGCATTATCCGATACGGGAAAAACTCTTCCGCCTCGCTCTGTTTTTGTCTTGACTCCGAGGGTTTGCAAAAGATTGATTATATCCGTATTTGTAAACGAATAAAGTGCACTGTATAAAAATCTCGGATTTGTAGGAATGTTTGCAAAAAAGTCTTCGATTTCAGCGCTGTTTGTAATGTTGCAGCGACCCTTGCCGGTTATGCGCAGCTTTTTTCCGAGTTTGTTGTTTTTTTCGATAATATATACCTTGTCAGAGTGTTCCGCCGCAAAGCCGCAAGCGACAAGACCTGCTGCGCCGCCGCCTATTATGACAGTGCTTTTCATTTTGTAGCCTCTTTTCGCTTGTATGTGCAAAAGCTGAATTTATGACCGTTTTCCTCTATTTCTTCACCTGCTTCGGCTAAGTACCATTCGGGATTTTTATCGAGGTCGGGAAAAAACGCATCGCCGTCACATTCCTCAAAAACCTTTGTTATATATGCTGTGTCGCAGTAGGGAAGAAATTGTGTGTATATGCTCTCTCCGCCTATAACAAGTGTATCGGAGTCCGCCTCTTTTAATGCATCCTCAATGCACGATACAACGGTTGCGCCTTCGATATCTTTTATACCTTTTGAAAGAACAACGTTTTTTCTGTTTTTGAGAGGCTTTGAACCCGGAAACGAGTCAAGCGTTTTTCTGCCCATGATTATTGTTTTTCCCGATGTGGTTTTTCTGAAAAAAGCCATATCGGTAGGTATTGAAAATAAAAGAGAATTATTTTTACCTATTGCCCAGTTTTTTGAAACAGCCGCTATAAGCTTCATTTGTGTCAGTACCTCCGCTTATTTTAGTTTTTTTATTTTTGCACCCTTGACAAGATATGCATGATTTGCAAAGTCAATCATCGCACGGTCATTCATGGAGTCGGTATAAAAATTGATTTCCTCGGAATTGTCAATAGCTTCTTTTAAAAGCGTTACCTTGTTTTCTTTATAGCAAAGTCTTTCAAGCTTTCCGGAGGATAAATCAAGTTTGGACGAAATTACATTTTTTATACCGAGCTTTTCCGTCGGATATTTGAGTAAAAAGTCAAACGATGCGGAAAGAATAATATCGTCCTCTCTCTTGTTTTTAAGATAAAAGCTTTTTATTTTTTTAAAGTTAATTTCCCAAAACTCATTTGATGTTTTGCAAATATCGGGAAATGCGGAAAAAAGCTCTGCGGAGTATTTGCCGATATATTTTTCTATCTCCTCGGCGGATACAAGGCAAAGCTTATATTTTGCAAGCTTTATAAGCATCAGCGGAAAAAGCCTGACAAGACTTTTTTTTCGCTTTACGCAGAATTTGAAGAAGTCTACCGCACTTTCACCGTCGTATATTGTATTGTCAAAATCATAAACATTCATAAAAAACCACCAAAGCTATGCACGCAGCGCTTTCATTTTATCCCACAGCTCATCGGATAATTCACGCTGCTTTTCAACTGTTATTTTGCCTGTATATTCGGAATAGTCGACCGGAGCACCGAATCGAACGGTTATTTTGTGTCTGAATTTATACTCGCCGGAAATGTACACGGGAACAATTTTAACTTTAGACCTCAGCGCAATCATAACGGCGCCTTCTTTTATCGGCACATCCTCGTTTTGCTTGATTCGTCTGCCGTGCGGAAATATTATAACCGTTTCTCCGCTTTTTAAAAGCCGGATTGCCGTTTTAATCGATTCTATATCCACTCCGCCGCGTGCAATGGGGAATGCTCCGAGCGCTTTTAAAACCGTACCGAAAAACTTGTTTTTAAAAAGCTCCGCCTTTGCCATAAAGTGCACTTTTTTCGGATATATCGATCCGATAAGCGCAGGGTCCCAATTGCTTGTGTGATTAGGGGTAATCATAACTCCGCCGTCGTTAGGGATGTTTTCAAGCCCCTCGATTTTTATTTTGAACATAATGCTGCAAAACGCACGGACAAGCGTGCGTACGGGAGAAAAACTCATTGTATTTTCCTTTCTGTAATGCTTAAAACTTTTTCTATCGATTCGTCGAGAGAAAGTTCGGTTGTGTCAACCAAAATTGCGTCATCTGCCATCATTAGCGGAGATTCCTTGCGCTCGGTATCGTTTTTGTCACGCATGATAATATCACGGCAAATATCCTCAAGGGAACACTCGACGCCCTTTTCCTTAAGCTCGGCATATCTTCTCATGCCTCGTGCTTCGGGGGAGGCTGTCAGAAATATTTTGCATTCCGCATTCGGAAGAACGTGTGTGCCTATATCTCTGCCGTCCATTACGACATTGCTCTTTTTTGCAAGAGAACGCTGCATTTCCACAAGTCTTTTGCGCACCGAACCGATAAGAGCGATATTTGACGCAGCCATGCTCACGTCCTCCGTTCTGATTTTGCCGGTTACATTTTCGCCGTCGAGAAAAATTTCCTGACCGTTTTCGCCGCAATGAATATCTATCGAAATCTTTTCAGTATTCTTTGCCGCACTTTCCGGATCGGCTAATATATCTATTCCGGCTCTGAGCGCACTAAGCCCGGCCGCACGGTACATTGCTCCCGTGTCTATATAAATAAAGCCGAGTTTTGCGGCAATTGCCTTTGATATTGTGCTTTTGCCGGCTCCTGCTGGGCCGTCTATCGCAATTTTCATTTTTATTGTCCTTTCGTATGTATCAGTCTAAATGGAAAAGCGGAACAAGGTCAACGCTTACGGGGCTGTTGTCGGGGTTTGTTTCCATAATATCAGCCATAAAGTCCCACCATTTTCTGTTTATTTCGGTATCGGCGCCCTTGGCCCATTTTTCCTCATCCTCGATTTCGATATAGCCGAAAAGGATATTTGTTTCCCTGTCAAGGAAAATTGAGTAGTTTTTTCCGCCGTGTTCGTGAATCATGTCCTTCATGCCGTCCCAAAGCTGGTTGTGACGCTTTTCATATTCCTTTTCAAGACCCGGATAAAGCTTCATTTTAAAACCCTTAATCATTTTTTCTCTCTCCTTTAATACTTAAAATTTATTTGTTTGCTGTTTAAAATATCAAGATATGCTTTCGCCTCACGCTTTGCCTCCGACAAGTCGAGATTTTTGCAGTTTCCGCATTCTATTTCGCTTTTTCCGAAAATTTCGCCCTCGTGAGCGATTATACCCGAAAGTGCGGATTTAAGGCAGGCAAGAAATCTCTCGTTGTTATTTTCACGCACCAAAACATAAAATCCCGTTTGACAACCCATCGGTCCGACATATATTACGTCATCTGCCATTTCGCCGTTTCTCATGTATGTTGCAAGCATATGCTCGAGAGAATGCATTGCCGAGTTTGACATTAAATCGCCTGTGTTCGGCTTTCTCATCCTAAGGTCATATGTTACAATATCTCCGTCCGTTCTCGACACATAAAGCCCGGGATTGAGCTTTGTGTGGTCTACAGTAAAGCTTACAATTTTTTTCATATAAATCACCGATTATATTTTATCACAAAAAAAAGTTTAAGTCAATAGAATTGTCTTAAAAATAAGGCTTTGGCGGTGATTTTTTTCGATTTGTCCGCGTTACACCGATTAGTATATGTTATAACGGCATAAAATACGTGCAAATGCGCTCGATATTTGGTAAAGTTGACAAAAATAAAACGACACTATTGATTTTTATATGAATTTATGCTATAATTAAGGTACAGTTTTACAGACGTTGACAAAAGAGTGGACGAGAGTCCACTCTTTATTAATTATCTATGGAGAAAGGAAGTATCGCGGATATATGAATAGTGCGGTAAAAACAGCATTCGAGATTGGCGATCGTGTTGCGGATAAGCTTGGGTTTTATCTTGTTGATGCGGAGCTTGTAAGCGAGAATAAGTCAAAAATTCTGCGCCTTTACATTGATAGGGACGGCGGAGTCGGTATTGATGAGTGTGAGATTTTCAGCAACGCTTTTTCGGAGGAATACGATAAAATCGATCCGATAAAAGATGCGTATTGCCTTGAGATTTCCTCGCCCGGTGTTGACAGAACACTCAAGAGTGAGCGTGAGTTTAATTATTATTCCGGACGTGAGGTTGACGTTAAGCTCTACGGAGCGATTGACGGGCTTAAGGAATTTACGGGGGAGCTTTCCGGTTTCGACGGTGAGAGGGTAACCGTCATGACGGATGACAAAAAGCTTTCATTTAAACCATCCGAGGCGATATACGTAAAGCTTGCTTTTAGAATATAGTTTAAAAATTACGGAAAGGATTGATTTAAAAAAATGAAAAAGAATACAAAAAAACAGGAGAAGGAAACGCTGCTTCAGGCACTTGCGGCTCTTTGCAAGGAAAAGGGTATAGAAGAGGACGTTATATTTGATGCTATAGAAGCGGCAATGCTTGCAGGCTACAAGAAAAATTATACGCAGTCACAAAACGTTCAGGTTAAGCTTGACAGAACAACAGGTATTATAAAGGTGTTTACTCAAAAAGAAGTTGTTGAGGACGATGCGGTGTTTGATCCGCAGATTGAAATTTCAATACTCGATGCGGAAAAAATCAATCCCAACTATCAGCTCGGTGATTTGATTGACGTTGAGGTGACGCCGAGCGATTTCGGAAGAATTACCGCAATGACGGCAAAGCAGGTTGTAACGCAGAGAATAAGAGAGGCGGAAAGAGATATTATCTACCGCGAATATAATGAGAAAATCAATGATATTGTATCCGGAAGCATACAAAAGATTGATAAAGGAAACGTATTTATAGATATCGGTAAGACGGAGGCGATTTTGCCGTCCGGAGAGCAGCCGCAAAATGAAAAGGACACATACAAAATTCATCAGGTGCTTAAGTGCTATGTAAGCGAGGTTAAAAACGGCACAAAGGGTACGCAGATTGTTTTATCGAGAACTCATCCCGGACTTGTAAGATGCCTTTTTCAGCGTGAGGTTCCCGAAATTGAGCAGGGCGTTGTTGAAATTAAAAACGTTGCACGTGAGGCAGGCTCAAGAACGAAAATTGCAGTTTATTCATCTGATGAAAACGTTGACCCGCAAGGCGCTTGCATAGGCCCTAAGGGCTTGAGAGTCCAAAATATAAGCGATGAACTCGGCGGAGAAAAGATTGACATTGTAAAATACAGCGATGATCCTATTGCATTTATAAATGAGAGCTTAAGCCCGGCAAAGGTTATTACGACAGTTATTGACGAGGCGGATAAGTCGGCACAGGTCGTTGTTCCGTCAACACAGCTTTCTCTTGCGATAGGCAAGGCCGGACAAAATGTTCGTCTTGCGGCAAAGCTTACCGGCTGGAGAATAGATATTGTAACTTCAATAGATGATTTAAAGCCGGTTAATCATTCGGAAGATGATATTCTACTCGACGATGATGAGGAATTGCCGGCAGAGAAAATGATTGAAGATGCGGAAGAGGAATCGGGCAGTGAAGAATAAGCTTGAAAAACACGTTCCGCTGAGAATGTGCATTGTGTGCAGAAGCATGAAGCCGAAAGAGGAGCTTGTCAGAATTGTAAATGAGGACGGCAGTGCTAAAATCGATGAGAAAAACAGGGTGCAGTCACGCGGCGCATATATTTGCAGGTGCGGAGAATGTTCACAAAAGCTCAGAAAAAAACGCATACTCGATCGCGCATTCAGGGCAAAGCAACCCGAGAGTGCATACAATGAAGTAGAGAGGTACTTTCAATCAATCGGCGAAAATGAGGAACTATATTGATGGAAAAAATACTCGGATTGATAGGTCTTGCCAAAAGGGCAGGAAAAATAAGCTCGGGAGAGCCGATATGTAAGGATAAGATAAAAAGCGGAGATGCAAGGCTCGTTATTATTGCGGAGGACGCCTCGGATAATACGAAGAAGTCTTTAACAAACTCTTGCAAATACTATAATTCTCCGTACGTGATATTTTTCTCAAAGGAGCAGCTCGGCTGCTTTTGCGGAGGCGGATTTAAAAGCGCAGTCGCAGTTTGCGATAAGGGATTTGCGGAGGCGATTTTAAAAAAGCTCGGAGAAAACGGAGAGAAAGGACAGGTGAAGTAATTTGGCAGATGTAAAGCTTACGGCTATGACAGTAGCAAAGAATTTGGGTGTAACGGGTAAGGAGGTCGTATCCAAGCTCGCTGAATACGGTGTGGAGCTTAAAAGCT
>CAKSPW010000062.1 GCA_934486495.1 uncultured Clostridia bacterium | reverse complement strand
GGATATGCGCCGAAGCGTGTTATTGAAATGCTTGCGCCGTATAAGGATAAAATTCTTTGTGTAAGAGGAAATTGCGAGGCGGAGGTTGACCAAATGGTGCTTAATTTTCCGTGTCTTGCCGACTATGCCGCACTGTGGACGGATAATGTTTATATATTCGCAACGCACGGTCATGTGTATAACGAAAATAATGTTCCGCCAATGCCGAAAAACAGCGTATTGCTTCACGGACATACTCATGTGCCAAAATGCAAGGTACATGACGGATACGTTTATATAAATCCGGGTTCGGTATCAATTCCAAAGGAGGACTCAAAGCACGGATATGTTATCCTTGCAGACGGAGTTTTTTCGTGGAAAAGTATGGACGGCAAACAGTGGCAAAGCTTTGATACGGCTGAGATTTTTAAATAATACTATGGTATATCGATATATATATTACCGATATACAAAATAAACAATTCACAAACGGCTTGAATTGTTGTACAATAATAATGGTTAGTTATGTATGCGCATTTTTGCGATTACATATATGAACGTGCGGACTTTCACGAGTCTGCATTAAGACATCTGAGGGGTATTATAAAAACCGAAGGGTGCATTTTGTTGCGCGATGATGCACTTATGCGCGCGACATTGTCAAAAAATTAACAGAAAGATGGAGAAGGTGCTTTATGAACAAAATATCAATAATCGGAACGGGCAGCGTTGGATCTACAATTGCTTACACTCTTACAGTTATGGGAATTGCTTCTGAAATTGTCATGATTGACATTAACAACGAAAAGGCTCTCGGTGAAGCTCTCGATATTCGCCAGGGTACGCCGTTTTGCGGAGCTTGCTCTGTTTATGCGGGTGATTACCGTGACGCAGCAGACTCTGACATTGTAATTCTTACATCGGGTATCGCAAGAAAACCGGGACAGTCAAGACTTGAGCTTGCGCAGACAAACGTCAACATTACCAAATCGATTATACCGGAGATTACAAGATACGCTCCGAATGCAACCTATATCATAGTAAGTAACCCTGTCGATGTGCTTACGTATACGTTCAGCAAAAGATCGGGTCTGCCCGAAAATCAGATTATCGGTTCGGGTACAATCCTCGATACAGCAAGACTCAGATCGAGAATTGCCGAGTATTACAATATAAATCAAAGCAACGTACACGCATATGTGTTCGGTGAGCATGGCGATTCTTCATTTATTCCGTGGTCGGTTGCAAACATCTCAAACGTGCCTATAAGCGAAAGCAACAAGCTTGCTTCAAACATGAACACATTGTTCCCGGAGTTTAACTATAACGAGGTTGAGCAGTACGTAAGAAAATCGGGCGCAAGAGTTATCGAAAGAAAGGGCGCAACATTCTATGCCGTTTCAGCTTCGGTCTGTCATATTTGCAAATGTCTTCTTACGGGTATAGATACAACAATGACCGTTTCAACGCTTATGCACGGCGAGTACGGTATTGACGATGTTGCACTTAGCGTTCTTAACATTGTCGGCAAGGACGGCGCAAAGTCAAAGGTGCTTATATCTCTTACCGATGAGGAAATCGCAAAGCTTCACAAGAGTGCGGAAACATTAAAGGGCGTTATAAAAAGCCTCGAAATATAATTAAAATAAGGAGTGTTTTGTAATGGAATATCGCATAGAACATGACTCTATGGGCGAGGTTAAGGTTCCTGCAGACAAGCTGTGGGCGGCACAGACTCAAAGAAGTCACGAAAATTTTGAAATAGGTGTAGGCATAGAAACAATGCCCAGAGAAATTACTCATGCATTCGGCATACTTAAAAAAGCTGCCGCACTTGCCAATCACGACTTGAAGCCGGAAAAAATGACCGAGAAAAAGCTTGCGGCAATTTCCGAGGCTTGCGACGAGGTTATATCGGGCAAATTAAACGATAACTTTCCGCTTGTTGTATGGCAGACAGGCTCGGGTACGCAGTCGAACATGAACGCAAATGAGGTTATAGCAAACCGCGCAAATCAAATTGCGGGCGAAAAGCTTGCTCACCCCAACGATGATATTAACATGAGTCAGTCGTCGAACGATACATTCCCGACTGCAATGCATATTTCTGCCGTAATCGCAATTGAGGACAAGCTCCTCCCGGCGGCAAAAACACTTATCGAAACGTTTAAAAGACTTGAAAAAGAGAATGAGGGCATAGTAAAATCGGGACGTACGCATCTTCAGGACGCAACACCGATTACATTCAGTCAGGAAATCAGTGGCTGGAGATCGAGCCTTGAGCGTGACTGCGAGCTTCTTGAAATGGCGCTTAAGCCGCTTTATGAGCTTGCACTCGGCGGTACTGCTGTAGGAACGGGACTTAACGCTCCGAAAGGCTTCGGAGAAAAGGTTGCGCAAAAGGTTGCATCTCTTACAGGTAAACCGTTTGTTACGGCAGAAAATAAATTCCATGCCCTGACATCAAAGGATGAGATTGTGTTCGCACACGGCGCAATAAAAGCTTTGGCGTGCGATATGCTTAAAATTGCCAACGACGTTCGCTGGCTCGCATCCGGTCCCCGTGACGGTCTCGGCGAAATTCATATTCCCGAAAACGAACCCGGCTCGTCAATCATGCCCGGAAAGGTGAACCCGACTCAGTGCGAGGCGGTTACAATGGTTGCCGTTCAGGTTATGGGAAATGACGCAGCTGTATCAATTGCCGCATCACAGGGTAACTTTGAGCTTAACGTGTTTATGCCCGTTACGGCTTATAACTTCCTTCAATCCGCAAGACTTTTGTCGGAGGTTATAATATCGTTTAACAAAAACTGCGCTGTCGGAATTACGGCGGATAAAGAGAAAATGCATCATAATTTGCATAATTCACTCATGCTCGTTACGGCGCTTAACCCTTATATCGGTTATGAAAATGCCGCAAAAACGGCTAAGAAAGCATTTAAGGATAATATATCGCTTAAAGAAGCTTGCGTTGAACTCGGATTTTTGACCGAGGAAAAATTCGATGAGGTATTCCATCCCGAACAGATGGTTTAATTAATAATTGTGGAGGTAAGACGATGAAGGTTAGTTATTTTCCGGGCTGTACCCTCCGAACAAAGGCTAAAAAGCTTGACCTTTACGCAAGAAAATGCGCCGAAGTACTCGGTGTTGAGCTTTGCGAGATAAAGGATTGGCAATGCTGCGGCGGCGTTTACGTAAGCGCCAAGGACGAAATTGCATCAAAGCTTTCGAGCGTTCGTGCTCTTGTAAGCGCAAGAGATGAAAAGCAGCCTTTGGTAACGGTATGTTCAGCCTGTCATAACGTTATAAAACAGACAAATCACGAAATTCAGACAAACGATGACTTTGCCATGAAGGTAAACACTTACATGGCACAGGATAAAGAACCGTCGGAGCCTTATTACGGTGAAACGGAGATTTATCATTATCTTGAGCTTCTTCGTGACAAGGTAGGCTTTGACAAGGTTAAAGAAGCTGTTAAAAATCCGTTGACCGGCAGAAAAATTGCCGCATATTACGGATGTATGCTTTTAAGACCGGGCAAGGTTATGAATTTTGATGACCCGGAAAACCCGACAATCATGGAGGACTTTATAAAAGCTCTCGGTGCAGAGCCGGTTGCGTATTCGATGAGAAACGAGTGCTGCGGCGGTTATGTTGTGGTTGAGGATAAGGATTTTGCGGCTAAAAAAGCAAACGCTGTTTCGGAAAATGCCGAAAACTGCGGTGCGGAGGAGATTGTAACGGCTTGTCCGCTTTGCAAATACAATCTTGTAAAGGCAGGCAGCAATATCCCCGTTGTTTACTTTACCGAATTAATGGCTGAGGCATTTGGGATAAAGGAGGATAACGATGCAGAATAAACAGGAGCGCATGAAGGAACAAATATTGCGCATGAGCGGCGTTAATCCGCTCAAATGCATGAGATGCGGAAAATGCTCGGCAACGTGTCCTTCATACGATGAAATGGAATATCATCCGCATCAGTTTGTGTACATGGTTGAAAGCGGAGATATAGAAGCACTCAGAAATTCAAAGTCTATATACAAGTGTCTTTCATGCTTTGCCTGCGTTGACAGATGTCCGCGCGGCGTTGAACCTGCAAAGCTTGTTGAGGCGCTCAGACTTACGGTTATTCGTGAAAAGGGTGCAAATCACTTAAAGCCCGATGAGATACCGGAAATTGCGGCACAGGATGATGAAATACCGCAGCAGGCACTCATGAGCGCATTCAGAAAATATTCAAAATAGAAAGGAGATACATTCCATGCAAAGAATAGGAGTATTTGTCTGTCATTGCGGTACAAATATCGCTGGAACGGTTGATGTCAAAGCTGTTGCAAAGGCTCTTGAAAGCGAGCCGGGAGTTGTTTTCTCCGTTGATTATCAATATATGTGTTCTCAGGCAGGACAGGATATTATAAAAAATGCCATCAAAGAGCATAATTTGAGCGGAATTGTTGTCTGCTCGTGTTCACCTCGTATGCACGAGGCAACATTCAGAAAAACTGCCGAATCGGCAGGAATTAACCCGTACATGGTTGAAATCGCAAACATACGTGAGCAATGCTCATGGGTTCATAAGGAGATGCCTATCGGTACCGAAAAGGCAATCATTTTGGGTAAGGCTGCCGTTGCAAAGGTTAATCTTAATGCACCGCTCACACCGGGTGAAAGCCCCGTTACAAAGCGTGCGCTCGTAATCGGAGGAGGTATTGCCGGTATTCAAACGGCTCTCGATATTGCAGATGCCGGATTCCCGGTTGATATTGTCGAAACAAAACCGACTATCGGCGGAAAAATGGCTCAGCTTGATAAAACGTTCCCGACTCTCGACTGTGCGGCTTGTATTCTTACACCGAAAATGGTTGATGTCGCTCAAAACGACAAAATCAGAATTTTCTCATACTCCGAGGTTACGGAGGTAGGCGGCTTTGTGGGTAACTTTGAAGTTACAATCAAAAAGCGTGCAAGATATGTCAAAGAGGAAATATGCACAGGCTGCGGAGCTTGTACGGAAAAATGTCCTCAAAAGAAAGTGCCTAACGAGTTTAATCTCGGTATGGATAACAGAAGTGCGATTTATATTCCGTTTGCACAGGCTGTTCCGAAGGTTGCAACAATCGACCCCAATCACTGCATAATGCTCAAATCCGGCAAGTGCGGTCTTTGCTCGAGAGTATGTACCGCAGGCGCAATAGATTATAAGGCACAAGACGAATTCATCAAGGAAAAGTACGGCGCAATAGTTGTTGCAACAGGCTTTAATCCCATATCTATGGATAAGTTTGATGAGTTTGCATATTCGCAGTCAAAGGATGTTATAACATCTCTTGAGTTTGAAAGACTTATGAATGCCGCAGGCCCGACAGGCGGTACGCTTCTTCGTCCGTCCGACCATGAGCATCCGCATACGATTGTATTTGTTCAGTGCGTTGGCTCAAGATGTGAGGCGTGTGCCGAAAAGGGTAAGGAATATTGCTCGAAAATCTGTTGTATGTATACCGCAAAGCACGCTATGCTTACAAGAGATAAATATCCCGATACAGACGTTTATGTGTTCTATATCGACGTTCGTACACCGGGTAAGAACTTTGATGAATTTTATCGCCGTGCCGTTGAGGATTACGGTGTACATTATATAAAGGGTATGGTTGGTAAGGTTACTCCGGAAGGTTCAAAGCTTAAAGTACAGGCTTCTGACCTTTTGGCAGGAAAGCAGCTCCATATAGATGCTGACCTCGTTGTTCTTGCCGCTGCAATAGAACCTGATAAATCGGCACGTCCGCTTGCAACAATGCTTACCGCAAGTATGGATACAAACGATTTCTTCACGGAGGCACACCCCAAGCTTCGTCCGGTAGAAAGCCCGACAGCAGGTGTATTCCTCTCCGGAACGTGTCAGGGACCGAAGGATATTCCCGAAACCGTATCTCAAGCAGGAGCGGCAGCGTCAAAGGTTATAGGTCTTTTGTGCAAGGATAAGCTCATGGGTAACCCATGCGTTGCACATTCGGATGAGATGATGTGTAACGGCTGCTCGACTTGTGAGAAGGTTTGCCCGTACGGTGCAATTTCATATATAGACAAGGAATTCAGAATGCCCGACAGAACAACAAGAGTAAGACGAGTTGCGTCGGTAAACGAGGCTGTTTGCCAAGGCTGCGGAGCTTGTACGGTTGCTTGTATGTCCGGTGCTATGGACCTTAAAGGCTTTATGAATAAACAAATCATGGCGGAGGTGGACGCAATATGCAAGTAAATGAATATAAGCCGCTTATTGTGGCATTCTGCTGTAACTGGTGTTCATATGCAGGAGCCGACCTTGCCGGAAACAACAGACTTAACTATCCGGCTGATGTAAAAATTATACGTGTTCCGTGCTCATGCAGAGTAAACCCGATGTTTATTCTGCGTGCGTTTCAGCGCGGTGCCGACGGAGTTATTCTTTGCGGCTGCCATCCCGGCGACTGTCATTATACCTCCGGTAACTATTATACGAGAAGACGTATGTCGCTTCTTTTCTCAATGCTTGATTATCTTGGTATAGAAAGAGAACGTACACGCGTTGAATGGGTAAGTGCTGCAGAGGGTGCAAAATTTGCCGAAACAATGAATGATTTTGCCGCAAAGGTTGCATCTTTGGGCGAGAATAAGAGATTGGAGGATTTACGATGCAAAAAGTGAAACGTGACGACCTTGTAAATAAAGCCTCCGAGCTTTTGAAAAACGGAACGGTTGACCGTGTTCTCGGCTGGAGAGCGGGCGAGTTTGATTATGACGTAACACCGTCCGTATTCGTATCCGAGGAAGAAATCAAATCCGATTTTGTATGGGGAGATTTCTGCGGAGCGAATTTTTCAAAGTATCTCGTAAAGGAAACAATTAATGAAGAAAAGAAAATTCTCGTGTTTTTAAAACCGTGCGACACATACAGCTTTAATCAGCTTTTGACGGAGCATCGCTTTGACAGGGAGAAGGTTTACGTTGTCGGTGTGCCGTGCGAGGGTATGCTCGATACAAGCAAGGTAAAAGAAAAGGCGGATGGAGTTACATCTGTTACATCACAGGCGGACGGAGTTTTGATTCATACGCTTTACGATGGCGATATAAAGGCTGATTTCAACGAGCTTATATCCGAAAGATGCGTAAGCTGTAAGTCAAAAAAGCACGTTGCGTACGATGAGCTTTTGGGCGAGGACGGAGAAGTTTTGGACAGCTCAAGATTTGATGAAGTTGAAAAAATCGAAAAAATGACTCCAGATGAGCGATTTGCATTTTGGCAGAATGAGCTTTCAAGATGTATTCGCTGTAATGCGTGCCGTGACGTATGTCCTGCTTGTACGTGTGAAAAATGCGTTTTTGACAACCCCAATTCGGGTGTTGAAAATAAGGCGGCGTCAAACTCTTTTGAGGAAAAAATGTTCCATATCATAAGAGCGTTCCATGTTGTCGGTCGTTGTACTGACTGCGGAGAGTGCTCAAGAGTTTGTCCTCAGCATATTCCGCTTCATCTTTTAAACCGCAAGTTTATAAAGGATATTGACGAACTTTACGGTGATTATCAGGCAGGAGCGGTTGTCGGCAGCAGAGCACCGATTGTTGACTATACAACGGAGGATGCAGAGCCGAGTGAGGCTGTAGAAAGAGGTGACAATAATGCGTAAAATTTCACTTGATAAAATTGATGAGCTTTTTTCACTTCTTGCAAAGAATAATACGCTTTATATTCCGCAGGATACAGACGGCGGAGCAAAGTTTGAAAAGTGGGAGGAGGGCAAAAAACTCTCTGATGCATTAAACACTGTAAGAAGTGCAAAGGATTTCTTCTTTCCGCAAACCGAAAACCTTATGGATTTTAAAGTTGACGGCAAGAATATAGAGGTTATCGATACACGCTCCGAAACAGAGGATTTTGTAATTTTCGGTGTTCGTGCGTGCGATGTGAAAAGCTTTGATGTGCTTGACAGAGTATTTCTTTCCGAGCCTGTCGATACCTACTATAAAAATCGTCGTGAGCATGGAATTATAATGTCGCTTGCTTGCACAAAGCCTCAGGAAACGTGCTTTTGTAAAACGTTTGATATAGATGCCGCAAATCCCGAGGGTGATGTTGTGTGCTATAAAACGGACGATGCGCTTTATATGGACGCAAAAACGGATAAGGGAGAAGCACTTTTGAGCGCTCTCGATATATGCACAGATGCGGATAATTCAGACGTTGAGGCTCAAAAAACCCTTATTCACGAAAGAATTGAAAAGCTTCCGCTTGCATCTCTTTCAAAGGACGCATTCGGCGCCGATAAGACAGACAAATTCTTTAATGCACCCGAATGGAAGGAGCTTTCCGCTACGTGTCTCGGCTGCGGAACGTGTACCTTTGTATGCCCGACCTGTCAGTGCTACGATATAAAGGATTTCAACACAGGTCACGGTGTTAAGCGTTTCAGATGCTGGGATTCATGTATGTACTCCGACTTCACAAAAATGTCGGCAGGACAACCCAGACTTACTCAGCTTGAACGTTTTCGTCAGCGTTTTATGCATAAGCTTGTATACTACCCCACAAATAACGACGGACTCTTCTCATGTGTAGGCTGTGGCAGATGTTTATCAAAATGTCCGATACAGATGAATATAGTGAAGGTTATGAAAAAATTGGGAGCTTCGGCTGAATAAAATCGCCCACAGCACATCTTATCGTTCGGGGCAGTACGATAGTACAGCACCACTCACTCAAAAATGCACTGTGAACAATTTTCTTTCAGCCTAATTTGCTGAATAAAATCACCCACAGCACATCTTGTGGTTGGGAAGTACAAGAGTACAGCACCACTCACTCAAAAATGAACTGTGAACAATTTTCTTTCAGCCTAATTTGCTGAATAAAATCGCATGCAGCACATCTTATCGTTCGGGTCGGTACAATAGTACAGCACCGCTCAATAGACAATGCACTGTGAACAATTTTCTTTCAGCCTAATTTGCTGAATAAAATCGCATGCAGCACATCTTATCGTTCGGGTCGGTACAATAGTACAGCACCGCTCAATAGACAATGCACTGTGAACAATTTTCTTTCAGCCTAATTCGCTGAATAAAATTACATGCGGAACTTTTATTCGGCACCGTAATTTGTGCCTTCGGGCACGGAAAGGAATGATAACTAATATGACTGATATAAAAGAACCTCTTATTCCGGTTATCGGAGTGGTTACGGATATTCGCATAGACACTCCCGATGTTAAAACCTTCAGAGTTGTAACTCCTGACGGGAAAAAGGCTTTTGAGCATAAGCCCGGACAGTGTGCAATGCTTTCTGTTCCGGGTGTCGGTGAAGCGATGTTTTCAATAACTTCATCACCGACAAACACGGAGTTTATGGAATTTTCAATTAAAAAATGCGGCTGCGTTACGGAGTGGCTTCATTCTATGGAGGTAGGACAGCAGATTACAATTCGAGGACCGTACGGAAAGCCGTTCCCGGTTGATGATGAATTTGCCGGAAAGGATATGCTTTTTATTGCCGGCGGTATCGGTCTTGCACCGCTCAGATCTGTTATAAACTACTGCCGTCATTACCGTGACAGATACGGAAAAATAGATATTGTATACGGCTCACGCAGTATGCAGGATCTTGTTGACTACAAGGAAATTATAGACGAATGGACAAAAGACGCAGGTGTCAACGTATACCTTACAATAGACAGAGAACAACCCGAATGGGACGGTCATGTCGGCTTTGTTCCGAACTATGTAAAGGAGCTTGGCTTTACAACCGATAAGGTTGCAATTATTTGCGGTCCGCCTATAATGATTAAGTTTACGCTTTCGGGGCTCCAGGAGCTCGGATTTGACAAGACTCAGGTTTACACAACAATGGAGCTTCGTATGAAATGCGGAATAGGCAAGTGCGGAAGATGTAATATCGGTTCAAAATATGTCTGCAAGGACGGCCCGGTATTCCGTTGTGATGAGCTTGACGAGCTTCCCGACGAATATTAAGATTTGTGTCGCCGAGTGCGGCCGAGCGGAGGACTGACGTGAAGAAAACATTCATGTACGACTCCGGCAGGATTTGTTTGAACGTGCGGAATTTTCCTTGTTTTGTACGGGAACGCACATGGGCGTAAAAATTTCTTATCATTTATTGCCCTGCCGATAAGAGATTTTCAAAACTATTTATGCCGATGCAGGGCGGCGGAATGGAGATTATTATGGATAACATGGTGGACGTTTATCTGTTTGGAAAGAAATACAGTGTTCCTGATAACCTTACAATAATGCGTGCTATGGAGTATGCAGGCTATCAGTTGGTACGAGGTTGCGGCTGCAGAAACGGATTTTGCGGTGCTTGCGCAACTATTTATCGTATAAAAGGCGACAGAGAGCTTAAGGCTTGTCTTGCCTGTCAAACAAAAGTTGAAAACAATATGTATGTTGCAACTCTGCCGTTTTTCCCGCTTGTTAAGGAAGTATACGACATAGAAAAGATAAAGCCGACAGAGTCGATTATGATGCAGCTTTATCCCGAAATATATGCCTGCGTGGGCTGCAATGCCTGCACAAAGAGCTGCACACAAGGTCTTAACGTTATGCAGTACATAGCGTACGCACAGCGTGGAGAGTTTGAAAAATGCGCCGAGGAGTCTTTTGACTGCGTAATGTGCGGCGTTTGCTCATCGAGATGTCCGGCAGGAATTTCTCATCCGCAGGTTGCTATGCTTGCTCGCAGAATTAACGGCAAATATCTTGCTCCGAAATCAGAACACCTTGAAAACCGTGTAAAAGAAATCGAAAACGGTACATTTAACGACTTGATTGAGGCGCTTATGGGTAAACCTGTTGAAGAACTCAAAGAGCTTTACAACACAAGAGAGATAGAGAAGTAATAACAGGGAGGTTTAAATAGTATGTATTCATCTGAATTTCAGAAATCATTAAAAGCGGTAGAAGACGCGCGCAGCGCCAATATCGCATATGAGCCGGTACGTATGACGGCGCAGGAAAAAGAAGACCTCCTTGCCGCATATCATCCGGACTATAAAAAAGACGAGTTTGAGGAGCTTAAAATAGGTCCTAACAAGGGCGAGGTTGTTCCTCACGAGCTTTGCGATATTCTTCAGGCAAAGAGCAGAATTAAAGCTGAAGATATAAATCTTGACGATGTTGCCTATGATGTTGACGTTTTGATTATCGGCGGCGGCGGTGCCGGTGCATCGGCTGCAATTGAAGCTGATAAAGCAGGCGCAAAGGCTATGATAGTTACAAAGCTGAGAATAGGTGACGCCAATACCATGATGGCTGAGGGCGGTATTCAGGCAGCTGACAAAGAAAACGACTCTCCGGCAATTCATTTTCTTGACGCATTCGGCGGCGGTCATTTTGCGGCAAAGCGTGAGCTTCTCTCAAAGCTTGTTTGCGACGCTCCGGAAGCTATAAAATGGCTCAACGACCTCGGTGTTGAATTTGATAAGGCTGAGGACGGCACAATGATAACAACACACGGCGGCGGTACGTCAAGAAAGAGAATGCACGCTGCTAAGGACTATTCGGGTGCCGAAATAATGAGAACACTTCGTGACGAGGTAATTAACAGAGGTATTCCTGTTGTTGACTTTACATCGGCTATCGAGATTATTCTTGACGAAAACGGCAAAGCTTCCGGTGCTGTTCTCATGAATATGGAAACACACGAGCTGATGGTTGCACGTGCCAAGACTGTTATAATCGCAACGGGCGGTGCAGGCAGAATGCATTATCAGGGATTCCCGACATCTAACCACTACGGTGCAACGGCTGACGGTCTTGTACTCGGTTACAGAGTCGGTGCAAAGCTTCTTTATGCGGATACACTTCAATATCATCCGACAGGTGCAGCATATCCGCAGCAGATTTTCGGTGCGCTTGTTACTGAAAAGGTTCGTTCGCTCGGTGCTAAGCTTGTAAACCGTGACGGTAAAGTGTTCATGCATCCGCTTGAAACCCGTGACGTTGCGGCAGCTTCAATAATCAGAGAATGTTCCGACAGAGAAGAGGGCGTTGACACAGGCAGCGGCAAAGCCGTATGGCTCGATACGCCGATGATAGAAAAAATCGGCGGCGAGGGTACTATAGAAAAGCGTATTCCTGCCATGATGCGTATGTTCGCAAGCTACGGAATAGACATCAGAAAAGAACCCATCCTCGTATACCCCACACTGCATTATCAGAACGGCGGTCTTGATATAGACGTAAACGGCATGACAACGAACGTTGAAAACCTGTTTGTTGCCGGCGAAGCAGTCGGAGGAATACACGGACGTAACAGACTTATGGGCAACTCGCTTCTTGATATAATAGTATTCGGCAGAAACGCCGGCAAGAATGCCGCAGCACGTTCAAAGGACGTTAAACCCGGCAAGCTTACGCTCGAACATATCGCAAAATTCGACGCAGAGCGTGAAGCCGCAGGCATAAAGACAGATGCGGTATCGCCTATGCTTCTTCCGGATTACAGAAGAAAATAAAATTAAAGAAAGTCAGGGCTTATAATGACAATAGAATTTATTACAGATTTGCTTGAAGCGCTCACGATATTCTGTTTCGGTCTTTCGTGGCCTATATCAATAAGAAAATCAATCATATCACGTACGGCAAAGGGAAAAAGCCTTTTCTTCGAGGTGTTCCTGCTGATAGGTTATGCGTGCGGTATCGCAAGAAAGATAATCCAGCTGAATAACGGAAGCACAGGATTCATGTTCTTCTTAAGCTTCTTCTTCTACATTCTGAATTTCATCGAAATATCTATAGATGTTGCGCTGTATTTCAGAAACAAAAAGCTTGACGAAGCTGCTGAATTGAACGCAAAATAATTCTAACACATGGGCTGTAGCAAAACGATTTTTGAAATCGAGTTGACTACAGCCCATGTGTTATTATCCTATTATTTAATTTTACTTAGGACAAATCCTGAACGTAAAGAACTTTTTCTTTCGGCTTCGGATTATATTTTCCTTCAAGGAATTTCTTTGCAACCTGCGGCAGAAGTGCGTAGCTTAATACGTCCTCTTCGCACTTTGCAAAATCCTTTGCTTCTTCTGTCAAAGCTGCTATTTCCGGTTTCAGCGTATCTGCGAATCTGCACGTTATGAGCGGCTCATCGCCTATAGCCATTTTACGAACTTCTTCGTTTACCTCGCCCGGAAGTCTGCCGTATTCGCCTCTGAGCAAGCCTTTGGATTCTTTTGTGAATACCTTATAACGACCTCTCAAAACGTTCATAACTGCC
>CAKSPW010000061.1 GCA_934486495.1 uncultured Clostridia bacterium | reverse complement strand
AAATATGGCATCATCTGCAATAAACGGTCTTGTAGACGGATATAATCCGAAAACCGGTAAATTTGATTTTAGCGGTATGGTTCCGGTTATGGACGCTATGATAAGAATAAAAAAAGACGGCTCATGCGTTCCGGGTACAGAGGGTATGGATAATGACCCTGCTCGTGCAAGATTCGGTCAAGGTAAAATCGGCATGAAGATTGCCGGCAGCTATGATGTAGGAGTTCTTAAGGAACAGTTCCCGGCAAAGATTGAATGGGGCGTAGCTCCGCTCCCGATTGAGAAAGAGGGAGAAGAGGGTATTCAGTATTGCTCGGCAGACGGTATGTTTGTTGTTAACAAAGCTTCTGTTGAAAAAATAGGCGCCGATATGATAATGGCTGTTCTTAATTTCTTTGCAAGTGATGAAATTCTTATTGATCAATATAAAGAGGGGATTTCAATTCCTGTTGATTATAACCTTGTTAAAGATATTGAAATTCCTGAAGATATGCAAAATTGGAAGAAATTCGCAAGCTTTGTTCAGTTTAGCCAGTGCCCGCCGCTTGCAATAAAGACAGATATGACCGGCGAACAAACAGCGGATGAACTTTGGCTTGATATTTGGAACAGAGCGCCCGAAAAGGCTGAAATTGAAAAAGAGCTTCGCGATTATACTGACAAATGCAACGATGGAATTGCAAAGTATAAAGAAATTCATCCGGACTATGATTCAACACCGTATATATTCCCGGATTGGAAGCTTATGAGATAGTCGGTGGCTGCTTTTTGCGCAGAACGCCGCAGGCTATAAATGAACTAAACCGCTCGGCGTACAAAAGTACGCCGTCGGGATTTATTTCATTCATTCTGCATCAAAAATCAGCACACCTTTAGTCGGCGGCATATTTAGCGCAGAACGCCGCAGGCTATAAATGAACTAAACCGCTCGGCGTACAAAAAGTACGCCGTCGGGATTTATTTCATTCATTCTGCATCAAAAATCAGCACACCTTTAGTCGGTGGCATCTTTAGCGCAGAACGTCGCAGGCTATAAATGAACTAAACCACTTGACGTACAAAAGTACGCCGTCGGGATTTATTTCATTCATTCTGCATCAAAAATCAGCTCACCTTGACTTAGCTGTGCCTGATGCAAAATTTAAAACTGTTGCAGAACATTTTGCAGCAAACAAAACAAAATCACAAAAGCGTTCATCGGGGATAAAACGAAATCCCCGATGAACTAAATCTCAATTATCAAAAGGATATTTATGAAGGAGCGAATTAACAGTTGAAGGCTTTAGAAAAAACAACAAAAAAATCGGATTTGGGGGTTATTCGTAAAATAAAATCCTCAGATGAAGCTCAGTGTTATCTTCTTTTACTGCTGCCGCTGATCGGTTTCTTTGTTTTTACATTGTATCCGATAGTATGGTCAGCGCTTAAAGCATTTTTCTATTATGATTTGGTGCCGGCGAACACTCGCTTTGTCGGACTCGACAATTTTATAACGCTTTTTAAAAAGGGCGGCGCATATTGGAATGCATGGCTTGTAACATTCAAATTTGCTGTTATAAAGCTCCCAATCGAAATTCCGCTTGCATTAATTTTGGCAGTGCTTTTGAGTAAAGGACACAAGCTTTCGGGATTTTTCAGGAATATGTATTATCTTCCGTGTGTAATAAGCATGGCGATTGTCGGAGTTATGTTTTCAAACCTGTTCGACGCTTTCGGTGTAATCAATTCATGGCTTATTAAGCTTGGATTTGAAAATAAGCCGATTGATTGGTTCGGAAGCACAAATACGGCTTTGGCGGTTTTGATACTCGGTGGAATTTGGTCATCGTTCGGTATAAACGTTGTATATTTTACAGCGGCGCTTTCAAATGTGCCTAAGGATCTTTATGAAGCGGCAGACATTGACGGTGCCGGGAAGCTGACTCAGTTTTTCAAAATAACCGTTCCGATGATTATGAAGGTAGGACAGACAATTCTGCTGCTTGCCATAAACGGTACGCTCAGAACGGGTGAATATATAATAGTTATGACGAACGGTGCGCCTGCCGGAACAACTCTCACGAGCGAGGCATACGTTATGAAGTCATTTTTGCCGGGGTTTGCGTCCGGAACGCCGAATTTGGGTTATGGCTGCGCAATGAGTATTGTGTCGTCGATAATATGTGCGGCAATCGGTATCATATATATGCGTGCAACGAGGAAAATTACTGAGCTGTATTAAAAAGGAGTGTTTAATATATCTATGAAGAAAATACATATAGGCACGGTTTTTACATACTTGGTGTTATTAATCGCATTTGTATTTGTGGTTTTTCCGCTTTTGTATGTTATTGCCTCATCGTTTAAAACTAACGTTGAAATCATGGCGAACCCCGAAAGGATATTTCCTAAGGAATGGACTTTTGACAACTATATAACGGCGTGGAATTCCGATTCCATGGACGTAGGTCATATGTTTTTTAACAGTATGTGGTTTACGGTTGCGTCTGTTATAATAACTCTTATAACCTCATCTGTTACAGGCTATGTTTTTGCAAGAGGAGAGTTTAGACTCAAGAAAACAATTTTTGCGATTTTTTCGTCGCTTATGTTTATAAGTCTCGGCTCCATTACAATTTATCCGCAGTTTGAAGTTTTATCACTTGTACATCTTAACAGGTCGCTCGTTGGTCTTTTGGTGCTGACGTGTTTCGGTATACCGATTGTTAATATGTATCTTGTGCGCGGATTTGTAGACTCTCTGCCAAAAGAGCTTGATGAGTCGGCAAAAATTGACGGCTGTACATTTACAGGCATATTTTTCAGAATCATACTGCCGCTGTTAAAGCCTATAATGGCAACAATTGCGGTGCTGACATTTAACGGAACGTGGAACAGTTATATAATGCCGGCTATGTTTACAATGTCAAAGCCGGAGCAGCAGACTCTTATAGTAGGTATTATGGCGCTTAAAAATTCGGGTCAGGGCGCGTCGCAGTGGAACCTTATGCTTGCAGGTACTGTTATTGCAATGCTTCCGGTGCTTGTTGTTTATGCGTGTGCGAATAAATATTTTGTTGCCGGTCTTGCAGACGGAGCGGTTAAAGGCTGAGAAAGTGAGGATATATATGAAATTAAAGAAAATAATTTGCGCAGCTTCGGCTCTTGCAACCTTTTTGGGAACGGGCGGAATTAATTTCCCGGTCAGCGCTGCGGAGGACGGACTTATAAATGTGCTTTCGTGCGAAAATGCCGATTTTAAAATTAAAACATCTCTCGGTGAAACGGACGGCGAAAAGGCGCTTGACGGAGATATTATTTCAACGGCAAATTTCGGAGGCTTTAACGGCGAAAAAATATTTGACGTAAACGGAAATGATGGTAAGGACTATATAATGCTCTTTACCGTCAGCACAGAGGTACCCGTTCCGATGGAGCGCATTAAAATGAACTATGAATTCGGTGTTGCGTATATAGACGGAGCTTATTATTCAAACGGCGAGAGTATGTATCTTGACAAGCCGGTAGCTCCTTGGTTTGAGGGCGTTGAGATATTTACAAGCAATACCGGAGAAAAAGGCTCATGGAAAAAGGCGGCGGAGTTTGCAAGCCTTGAAAATATGCTGCTTGAAGAAACACGTCCGGAGGAGCTTTGGGACGATACAAACGGTATAAGGCACTACTACGATTTGCCGCTTGATAATAAGGTGACTGCAAAATATCTTAGGATTGCGGTAAGAGATATGAAGCCGTGGCTCGGCGGAGTTGTAATTCCGGAGTTTGAAATAAAGGCTTCACCAGACAATATTCCGACAGACTATAAAAAGATTACTTTAGAAAATTCGGACAGAGCGGAACTCAAAGTAACCGGAAGTGACGCTATAGGAAAAGGTCTTTACGGAAAGGCGGGCTCGGAGTATACTCTGACTGTTACTCCCGACAGCGTCTCACAGATAAACTCCGTTAAAATAAACGGAAGTGAGGTTGAGGGAAAGGACAGCGTTTATAAATTTACAATGCCGGGCGAGGACGTGACAATTTCGGCAGACTGCTCTATATCAGGCAGCGAGGACGTACCTCTTAAAATGGAGTCGGCTGAAATTGCTGGCGGTGAAATTGTTAAAACAGAGGTTGTACCTGTTGTGACGTTTACGTTTAACAATGCTGTAGGAAAGCTTGACAAGTCAAAAATCCTCGTAAACGGGAAAAAGGACACAGGACTTATTCAGCACGCATTTGTTGATGCTCTTGACAACAAGAAAGTACACGTTGTACCATTCGGTGATAAGCTTGTGGCAGATACGGAATACACAATAACCGTTTCGGACGAGGTTCTGTCTTCGGCAGGCAAAAAGCCGGAAAAGGCGGCTTCGGCAGCTTTCAAAACAGCGGCTGATTACACAGGCGAGCATCTTGTAAAATCAAGAAGCTACATAAAGGGCTATGAGGACGGAACATTCAGACCAAATAACAACATCACAATGAATGAAGCGCTTCTCATGGCAGGCAGAATTGCAAAGGATAAGGACTTTTCGGGATTTGCTGCTTCTGACGAAAAAGCAAGAAGAGTTGATATAGCAAGACTTGCTTACATAATTAAGTACGGAAATGACAATTCTTCAAGTGACGATTGCTTTGCAAGACTTGTTAAGGACGGCATTTTCAGAGGCTATGAGGACGGAAGCTATCGCGGAGATAATTTTGTAACGCGTGCGGAAGCGGCGGCAATATTTAACCGCGCATCAGGAACAAGCCCGGAGGGCTCAAAGAGCATTTACAAAAATAACTTTTCGGACGTGACAAGTGAGCATTGGGCGGCAAACGATATAGCCGTTGCTTCGGAGTCGGACGATATAAGACAGATAAAGTGGACTGAAAATATTCCGAATATTTCGGATTATGATGTGTTTAATAAACAAAACAGCATATGGACTCAAATCCCGTGTGTTTCGCAGGAGCTTCGTGACAAGGGCGTTCTCGGCGGCGAGGGCGGTCAGTGGATGCAGGCGATTGAGTGCGATAAGGTTGACGGAATGCTGCTTTTCGGCGGAGTTGATATAGGTGGCCTTATACGTTCAACGGACGGCGGCAAAACGTGGCAGAGAAGCTATCGCGGATGGATGGCAAGCGGATGTGTTGATGTTGCGATTGACCCGAACAATAAAAACAGAGTTCTCGGAATAGGTTCAAACTCCGATAACTCATGGACGGGTATTTATCTTTCGGAGGATATGGGTGAAAATTGGCAGCACGTTCATTCATACATATTCAACGGCCAGCGTGACACAAGACAGCAGCTTGCCTGGGATAAATCAAGCTATGATGAAAAAATCGGCGGCAGCCGTATTGCATATTGGTCAAATCTTTATAAGCTTTCGGCAGGGCTTGAGGGCTCGGATCAGGATGTTATAAAGCTTTTCAGTGACAGAGAGGGCGGACTTTTCAGAACCGATGACGGCGGAAAAACGTGGAATTTGGTTAATTCGGATATGTCTGACAGCGTTGTCGGTGTACACCCGAAAACAGGCAGACTTTATGTCGGAAACGAACGAGGATTTTTCATAAGCGACGATCACGGCGTAAGCTTCAGACAGATTTTATCCGGCAGACCGATTTACGGTCTTAGTATAATAGATACATATCCCGATAATGTCTACATAAACGATTATGAGGGTGTGCTGATTTCGGAAAACTGCGGCGAAACGTTTACAAGACCGGAAAACATTGATTTCCCGGTAGACAGCGACGTTCATGATGTTAGAAATATAGCACGTGATCTTGAGGTAAGTCCGGCAAACCCGAATTATATGCTCGTAGACGACCGTGACTATGAAAGATATAACAACCGCAGATATTTTACACATGACGGCGGAAAAACATGGACGGAGTGCGGTTATGACAAGTCAAAGGACTTTTTCTTCTGTCACTCAAGACAGCATCCGTTTGCATGGCACCCGACAGATGAAAACAAGGTATGGTCGCTCGGCGGCGACTGGGTAACATCAAGCAGTGACGGCGGCGAAAACTTCATTTGGGACGCTAACGGCTATTGCGGAACACCGCCGGGCGGAAGAATAAACTTTGACCCGTATGAACCGAACAGAATTTTCGGCGGTGCGCAGGATTTGCTCGGAATTATAAGCTATGACAGCGGTTATACATGGAAAGCCATTGAAGCGGCAGGCGGATTCGGCTGCGCATACGGTACTGTTGCGGTTGACGATAATACACTCGTTTCTGCAAACGCAAGCGGCTGGTATGATCCGAGAGGTATTTGGGTAAGTATGGACGGCGGAGATACGTGGACGGATACGGGACATAAGCTCAAATACGGTCTTGCACGCCGTGCAACATCGTTCTGGCGCTCACCGAGAGATCCGGACACGGTTTTTGCAGGCGAATATGTAAGCCGTGACAGATGCAAAACATGGACAGAGCTTTCGGGCTGTCAGCTTGTTATGGCTGTCAACTACTATCATAACAGAGAGCTTTGGGGACTAAACAACGAGGTTATCGTATGTTCCTATGATGACGGAAAGACATGGTATCCGTTCTCTAAGGTAAAAATCGACGATGAGCCGGCAAGAGGAACATCAACCTCAATGTTTACGTCGGGTTCCGGTGTTCATGTATGGGATATGGAGTATGACGGTATAAACGATATTATATATTATCTTCCGGGCAACATTTATTCGGGAGTTACAATTGTTAGAATTGACCCGAATAATGAGCACGTAAATATCGGAGAGAATATAAATGCTCAGTGCATGTCAAACGATAAGTGGTATCAGCTTTTGGCAATTGACCCAAGACACCCCGACATTATCTATATGGGCGGTTACGGCAGCAGTATGAGTAAGGCAACGGCAGCAGTTCAGCGCTCATGCGACAGAGGTGAAACATGGCAGGTGCTTTCTTCAATGGGCGATGAGAAGTCAATTGTAAAGGACGGACCGAGCACAGGCTCCGGGCCTGAAACATTGGTTGTAAATCCGGTTACGGGCGACCTGTTTATGTGGGAGCGTGCGGAGGGATTCTGGACATTCCCGGCACCGTACACTGAGGAAAAATGAGTTTGTTTTCAGCAATTGCAGTATGCGTGCTGCAATTGCAAAATAAAAAAGTCGAAAGGAATGATTATTAAATGAAAAAAACCTTGAGTATGCTTTTATCCGTTTGTATGATGCTTTCATGCTTTACGGCAGTCAGCGCAGACGAGGCAGGTACGAGCGAGGAAAACCCAATTTTAATTTCGACAGTTGAGGATTTGACAAACTTTGCAACAACTATAAAAAATGACTCTGACGGCAGTGCAGGGAAGTATTGGAAATTAACGAATGATTTGGATCTTTCGGGTATTGACGACTGGGGGTGGCAGTCAGTCGGTTCAAGAACAGAGTATCCGTTTAAGGGTAATTTTGACGGTGCGGGTCATGTAATAAGAAATGTAAACTGTAATCTTAATTTTTATTATCATCCCGGAATTTTTGGAGTTTTGGACGGAAATGCAAGCGTTAAAAATCTCGGTGTTGAGAATATGACAATTTCCACTCTTACGTATTGGACGGCTAATGCCGGAAATTACTGTGCGGCAGGTGCAATAGCCGGAGAAATGAAAGGCAGTTCAACCATTGAAAACTGTTATGCAAAAAATGTCGGAGTATTGGACAAAGATCCGGGCTGGGATTCAAATTTCGTGGCTATCGGAGGACTTACAGGCATGATGAGCGATCAAAGCTCTGTTAAGAATTGCTATGCAACGGGATTTACAATAACATCTCACCCGACAGGCAGCGGTATAAATATAGAATACAATGCCGGTCTTGTCGGAAAACTTACGGGCGGAGCGATAGAAAATTGCTATACGGAAACAAAGCTTACAACAACATCGGGAAGTTCGTATACGGTTACAAATTCATACGGAACTTCTGATTGCGGAGTCGGAAGTACCGTAACACTCAGCGAAATCAAAAGCTGTGCTTCAAAGCTTGGAGAAGCATTTAAGAATAATGCATTCGGTTATCCGCTGCTCAAGTGGCAGTCGGATGAGATTCCGCTTAGCGGCAACGGAACGGCAGACTCGCCTTACCTTATATCAAACGCAGCAGATCTTGAAACATTAAGTCTTATTGAGAATACAGACGGCGTGTTCTTCAAACTTACGGCTGATATAGATTTAGGCGGTGCAGCGTGGTACGGCAAAATGATAGGGTCGGAAGCGAATCCGTTTAAAGGTGATTTTAACGGTGACGGTAACGTAATAAAAAACTTCACAATCTTAACAAAAATAGGAAATGACACAAACAATTTCAACGGACTTTTTGCATGGGTAGGCGGAAACGCTCTTATTCATGATTTAGGCGTTGAGGACGTTACATTTACAAGAGAATGGTGGAGCTACAAAAACATTGCCGGAGGCATGATAGGAAAGCTTATTGATAACGCTTCCGTTGTTGGCTGCTTTGCAAAGAACATAACATTTAACAGACCCGACGAAAACGATCAGAGATTTAATCAGGGGCACTATTATGCAACAGGTGGTCTTATAGGAGAAATTGACGGCGCAGGCTGTGAGGTAAGAAGAAGCTATTCGCTTAATGTTGATAATGCATACAGAGAGTCAATCGTTGACGGTCAGGATAAAGCCGGCTCGATGTACAATGCAGGTCTTGTGGGAATAGGTACAAGCTTTGCAGAGGTTGAGGATTGTTATTCGACACAGCCGATGATGCAGTCAAAGCCCGGGAATCCGGTAAATGACTGTTATCAGGGATATAACCATACAAATTACTATGATACATATCCGAACTGGGGCGCATGGCAGACAGAAGTTAATAACCTTAGCTTTAACTGGAACAGCTATTTTGAGCCGAGAAGCGAATCGGGACTTGATTATCCTGTTTTGAAGCGTGAAGCAAATGATGGAAAATATATAAATCTTATCCCGGCAGGCTCAATGACGCTTTCCGATCCCGAGGCGGTATTCGGTCTTAAAAAGGCAGAAAAGATAGCGGCGGCTGACAGCGGCAGAAGATCGGCAGCGCTTAAATTAGCAGCGGACGAGCCGTTTAAATATTCTGTAAATCTTACAGAGGGCAAATATTATAAAGTAACCTTTAAGGGCTATGTTCCCGAAAACGCAAGAACAAATCTTACATTTGCTCTCGGCGGAAATGATTTGACAAACGTAATCAAAAAAGCGTATCTCGGCGGTGCATGGTGGGACGAAAAGACGGCTTACGTTAAGGCGTCATCAACAGGTGCGGCAGAGCTTACAATAGGTGCTGACAAGGCATTTTACATTGATGATGTTGAAGTGTTTGAAGTAAACGAAGTTCTTGAGAAAAGCGGCATAGACTTTAATCTTCAGCTTGTTTATCAGAAGCTTGACAAATTAAACAGCGACCTTTACGTTGTAAACCAAGTTTATGACGGAGTTGACATTTTCTACTCAAGTGCTAACGGCTACCTTGACGAAACCGGCGACAGAACAGATATAATTCCCACAGGACTCGGAACTGTTTCTGATACGTTTACGGCTAAGGTATTAATCGGTGAGGGCAATTACCTTGAAAAGAGTATAGATGTTAACATTCTTAAAAAAGCGCCTTATGAAATAGTAAATGTCGGTCTTACCGATGAAAGCGGAAATGCAGTTTATGATATTCAAAAAGCAAGTAAAATATCGTCTGTTAAGGTTAATGTAAATGCGGCAGGCGAAGCAAAGCTTATTGCTGCGGTTTATAATGGCGGCGTACTTGCGGATGCAAAATTGTTTGACATTTCACAAAGCGGAGAAATTAATCTCAACATGAGCATCTCCGGCGGCGATAAGGTTAAACTTTTCGTTATGGATATGAGCGGAATTACACCGCTTGCATTTACAAAGGAAAGCTACGATGTTTTGTCGGATAAGGTAACTATTCATACAATAGGCGACTCACTCTGCGCAACATATACCGACAATTCCGGTCTTATCGGCTGGGGTCAGGTCGCAGGCGACTATTTCGACAGCCAAAAGGTTGTAGTTGACAATAGTCTCTCAAGAGGCGGAATGACGGCTGAAGAATTTATTGCAAAGGGACGTTTTGACACGCTTCTTTCAAAGCTTAAAAAGAATGACTATGTATTTATTCAGCTTGCAACAAACGACTGCGGATATTTCTCGCAGAAAGAATTTAATGAGCTTTTATCTCAGCTCGTACTCGGAGCAAGAGAAAAAGGCGCAATTCCCGTATTTGTAACATCACCGGAAACAAAGCGTGCGGCAACGGATACATCTGACGGAAACGGCGGATATATTGCAAGCTCATATCTTGGAGGTTTCCCCGATGTTATGAGAAATATGGCAGGACAGATGGATATACCGGTTATTGATGTAAATAATGCATTTCTTGCACTTATGAGAGAAGTTGGACTTTCGGGTATAAACAATCTCGGCTATTATGTACCTGATAACGTTCACTTCACCAATGCCGGAGCAAACTTTATAGCAAAAACGGTTGCTGACGGAGTTAAGGCATTGCAGCTTCCGATTGCTGATTATGTACTTGAAAAATAAAATTTTGTTGTTTTAGTATGCGCCGCACACACGGCGGCGCATACGGATATGGAGATTGTGTATGAAAAAGCTTTTAAGCATATTAATTGCGCTTTCTGTTTCGGTTTCTCAGTTGCCGATTGTTTTGGCGAACAATGACGCGGCGGTACTTATTTCATCATCGTTCGAGCTTTTAAATGCGGCAAAGGAGATAAATTCGTCCGAAAACGGCGCAGCCGGCAAAATCTATCGACTTACAAACGATATTGATTTATCGGGAGAAGTGTGGGCGGAATGCATAGGTACAAAGAATAATCCGTTCAAAGGCGAATTTGACGGCAGCGGTCACATAATCAGAAATTACAAAATCAATGTTAAGGATTCTGTATCAAGAGGCATTTTCGGATATGTTTCGGGCAATGCGCATATTTACGGCTTAGGTGTTGAGAATGCGCAGCTGCATATGTCGGAGGAGTATTGGGACTGCGAAGCCGGAGCGATTATAGGCGCTATGGCAGGCAGTGCGGTTTTGTCTGACTCGTATGCAAAATCGGTAACTATTTCAACAGACTTCAACGGCGGTCAATTTCGCTGCGGCGGTGCGCTTGTCGGCTCGGCAAACGGCGACAATACGGTTAAAAATTGTTATTCACTCGGAACAACTGTTGTGGGAGATGTAAATTTCGATTCGGGCATTATAGGCGGAATTTTTTCAAACAGTACGGTTGTTGAATCCTGCTATTCGGATTATCTTATCGGTGTTTATTTAAACGCCGAAAAGCCGAGTAAAATAATCAATTCATTTTATGTATCTAACGAACCGTGGCCATGGGTTTGCGACTACAATAATCAGTCGGCAAATAATTGGTACGGATATGTGGGAGTGCGTACTTCCGATATCGCAGTCAAGCTTGCCGAACTCGGGAATGGTTATATTGCGGACGAATTCGGCATAAACGGAGGATACCCGCTTCTTTCGTGGCAGAAAACGTCGGTTGAAATAGACGGAAACGGAACAGCCGAAAATCCGTTCAGGATTTGCAACAAAGATGATTATTATCTTGTCTGCACTTTTTCAAACACTGACGGAAAATATTTCAGTCTTGAAAACGATATAGATTTCGGCGGCGAACAGCTTTATTCCATGCTCGGAAGCGAAACAAATCCGTTTAAAGGTGATTTTGACGGAAACGGTCATGTTATTAAAAATTATAAGCTAAGCTTTAACGGAGATACGATAGGCGGACTTTTCGGTGTTACGGGGGGACGTGCATATATTCATGAGCTTGGAGTTCGTGATATAAAGGTTGTTCTTGCAAATCAGTACAGCTGGGGCGCTTGTGCGGGCGGTCTTGTCGGAAAGATGACGGAAAGCTCATCAATTTACGGCTGTTATGTTAAAAATATTGATTTCACTTCAACATTTGTAAGGGATGCGTCAAGAGGCGAATACAGATACGGCGGCGGTCTTGTCGGCCGGATAGACGACAGAGGCGAGCTTGTAAGCTGCTACAGCAGCGGCTACAGCGAAACACTTCTTGAGGGCAGCTGGGCTGTTGTAAACAATGACGGAGGACTTTTTGGCATGGCGGACGCCGGTGCAAGAATAACGGATTGTTATTCCGATACAACTCTCGGTAGAAGCATAATGTGGCTACCTGTTGAAAACTGTTATCAGGCAGTTCAGTCTACTGAGTGGCCGGACGGCTACAAATGGTGCGACACGATGAATAACATAGGCGAGCTTGATTATGACTGGTGCTGTGATTTTCTTCCGTCAGCTGACGGACCTTATCTGAAATGGGAAACGGACGGATATTTAAATCTTGTATCCGGCGGCGGTATGAATATATCCGGTGCGCAGGGAGAAATATATAATGCGGAAAACGATGGCAGACGCTCGAATGTTTTGAAGCTTTCCTCAGGCGGCATTGTAAACTTTAATACAGAGCTTGAAAGCGGAGCTTACTATAAAATATCGTTTACGGGCAAAGCGGTTTCGGGCGAGAGCGGCTTTGTGTTTAAAATAGGAAATACCGATCTTGCCACACAGCTTCGCGAAAAAACGTTAGGTAGAGCATGGCAGACAAAAACTGTTTACATTAAATCAAATGACGGCGGAGTGCAGACTCTTAAAATCGGTGCGGAAAGTGCATATATGATTGATGATGTATATGTAAAGCGCATAAATTACGCATCGGAGTCGGAAGCTCTTAAAAACTCGATTAAGCTTAACTATCAAAAGCTTGATGTGCTTGATTGTCAGATGTATGTTGAGAGCAATATTTACGGCGGTGCAGAGGTCACATATTCGGACGAATACGGATATATTGACCAAAACGGTTGTCTGACGGATAACCGTCCGATAGGTACGGGCACGGCGGACTGTATATACACTGCGAGCGTTAAGCTTGGCGATAAGATGGTAACAAAGGCAATTAACGTTACGGTCAGTATGCGGCCGATGTATGAGATGAGCGATATACGACTTGCCGACTCGGACGGAAACAGAGTTTACGGAGTGATCGAGGGCGGCAAGCTTGCAATGGTTAAGGTAAAGGAAAATGCCGCGGCAGACGGTGCAAGAGTTTATGCGGCGCTTTACTGCGGCAAAAAGCTTATAAGTGTTAAGAGTGCGGACGCATCCGGCGGCGGAAACTTTGCGTTCGGCATGAATACAAGCGGCGCCGATAAAGCAAAGGTGTTTATATGAGATTGTGTTATAATAAGACAAGAAACCGAAAAGCAAGCTATAGCAAGGGTTTGCGGCTACCTATGTTAGCTG
>CAKSPW010000060.1 GCA_934486495.1 uncultured Clostridia bacterium | reverse complement strand
ATCATTAAAATCAGTATAGTTATTATTAGTATTATTTGAGTATGATTTCGGAACTTCTTGAATTTCGATTTTCATATTTGCAGAAGTTTGATTTTCATACTTCTGTAAGTTTGAATTTAATACTTCTTGATTTTCGATATTCATACTTTCGGTATTTTGATTTTCATACCGCTTTTCTTTCGGATTATGTATAAAGTTTTTCACATAAATTATGTTTGGTCTGCCAAGCCTCTGTCGTTTGCGTTCAATAAGTCCGATACCGTTTTCAAGCTCTTCCAATAGCTTTAATGCCTTTTGCTTTGCACAACCGAAATCGCTTAAAATATCTTCAATGGTGTAGATGATATATACTCGGTTTTCTTCATCAAACCAACAATTCTTTACCGACAGACTCATACGATCAAGCATAAAGCTATACAGCACCTTCGCTTCAACAGAAATTCCGGAAAGCGTTTCATCGGTAAATAGGATTTTAGGAATACGGTAAAACGAAAACTGTTCCGCTTGACTTCCGTAAAAATATTCAAATTGTATTGACATTGATTTTCACCTCCTCAGTCCATTTAGGTATAAAAAAGAACATTACCAACTCGAAAGTTATAGTAATGTTCTACAAAAAAACAACTATGCTATTTACATAAATAAATTTTGGTGTTAAAATAGGTACATCGTTGGTAATGTCTATTGCAAGTTTTGCTAATAGCTTGCTAATAGGAGCCTTTGTAATTGTGTGAAATTATATGATATAAGATAACACAGTATCATATTCAAATCTCTCACAAATCCCGTGGTTATGCGGATTGTACGGTTTTTCTGAACACGAGAGAACACCTTGAAAAATACGGTACAATTTGCTCCTAAGGATTAATTATCAGTTCGATTCTGGTCGGGGGTGCCATGCTATTATCGGTAATTATTTTGTACTCAGGTTGGTTTTGATGATCGTTTCTTGCCGAAATACAAAAAATATACCGCTTATATCTTATTATCTTGAGTGGCACTCTCTCGCTCTTGGTCATTCGGCAATATTATTATATCACATATAAAAGATATGTCGATATTATATTGATTATTTTCATGTAACGAGATCCGAAAAGCGCGAATTTATTATTATTTGGATATTAAACAGTAATTCACACAATCGTACTATAACCGCCTAAAATCGCCATAGATGTGGCAGCATCAGAAACTATCGCACAAAGTTTTTCAAGCAAAATGCCACCGCAAGATGTGTTCCTTTGATGACTTTTTTTTTACTGTTGTGAGTAATTCTATTCAATTATGTATATCTTTTTAAATTTCATTCTCCCTGCTAGCCTGCCATTATTCTCAAGAGGCGAAAACTTTGTGACCAGATTGGTATTAATAACGGCTACTGTATAATCAATATATGTATAATTTTCATCATATGAAACATTGAACATAAATATATAATCAATCAAAAATCTTTGTAATTGTACAGCTTCTTTCGCTGCAATAGAAATATAAATCTCATTGATTTGGTCTTGATTGATAACTTTTTGAAAAAGATTTTTTACTCCTTCACGTCCAATGTCACTATTCAATATATTGTTCAATTTTTCAATATCAGATTGAGATTTTGAAAACAAATCTTTACACTCTTCGAGAAAAACCTGTATTCCTTCTGCACTTTTTTTATAAGCTATTATATCAATATATGTTCTTAAAACATTTCTTCCGCTTCCTGTAAGAATACACCTATCTCCCTGAGCTCCAGGATAGCTAACCGCCAGCAAATCATAATTTAATTTCTTATATAGTTCCACACTTGCAAATGTAATAATGTCTTCTTTAGCTTTATTTAAAGAAAGTGGTTGGATTACTATCGGGGCCTTATTTGTCGTTTTGATGTTATTAAGATATTCAAATATAGGTGTTTGATTCCAAACAATAGTACAAATTGTATTTCTATTTTTATCAGTTAGTTTTAGTTTGGTTGATAAAAAGAAGATTGTCTTTGCTACAACACTATTATGAGTTAACAAAAAGGACCTTAACGTTTCATCTTTTATTTTATATTGATGCTCCGATATGCGTTCAAATTGTATTGAATTTTCAATGTTTAATCCGTGTGTTAAAACATATAATGCATCATCATCGGTGAAAATGTTATTTGAATTATTAATTATGCTTGTAACATAGTTAATCAACTCAGCTTTGTTAGTAAGTGCATCGAATAATGCATTATATCCTCCACGGGCAGAAATGTCATCAGGACGATTTACCTGAATTTCAGTAATTGTATTTTGCGCACCAACAATCATATTAACAAAGTACAAAACTCCTCTATCCGGATCCATTGCATGTCCAAAACGATTGATTTTAACAGATAATTTTTCGTTATACCAATGAAATCTTGTTGAATTAACTATGCTGTTGCGAACATCTGTGAGTGAAGTATTATCTAATATTTCACGGTAAGTGTTACTATAATAATTAATTAGTTCTTTGTAAAACACATCGATATTTTTATTCTTTACAAATAATACAATTATCAAACGAACTATTTCTTCAATTTTATTTGAATAGGGTATACATGATAAACTTTTTTCTTTAGTTGGTAGTACATTCTCATTATCCGGTGTATTCCACTTGATTGGAAAAAATAAAGCACCTCGATGAAATGCAAGGAATTGTTCCTTTTCATTTGTTATTTTTGCCCCACCGCCAAACTGCTGATCCATTCCTTTTGTGGAAGGTGATATTTTCATCATAGGGACTTGAAAAATCGAACTCCAATAATACACATCTGAACGTTGCATCTTATGGTCATCAGTTGGTACGGCTGTTGAATACTCTATCATAAGTAACGGGTATTCATTATTTTCGCTGATTGCGCTTATAAGTACATCTACATCTTTTACTTTTCGGATTCTATCAATAATGGAATCATTTTCAGAGAATTCTCCATGCATTTTTTTTGTATAAACATTTATAATGTTTCCTTCGAATCCAGCTTGGTGAACATAATTGTTGAAGTCAATACCTTGTTCAAGAACTTCTGCGTATATTCTAATTTCACTAATTTTCATTTATTTATGCTCCTTACTGAAAACCATAATATGTTCTTTTTTGCCTTTTGTCCTATAAGATTTTTGAAAAGAACGTGAAGTTTTGTCTAAATCCGAATATGAATAATCAACTAATTTCCATCCAATCGGTGTACAAATTCTTAGCATGTTTTCTTTTGCGTCATACATATTTCCGGCTACTTTTCCATCACCGATAACTATCACAACTTTTCCATTTGGTTTTAAGGTTTCATTACAAGCAAATAGTATGTTTTGTAAATCACTTGAAAATTTTTCTGTGTTATGTTTTAAACTCGAATACTCCCTACGAGAACCAATTTCTGAATCCATTGAGTATTTTACATCGTACCCCAACCAATTCATCCTATGCTTGTGATATAGATAGTAATCATATGTATTAACATATGGAGGTGATGTTAAAATTAGATCTACGCTGTCTTTATCTATTATTGTTCTGCATAATTTTGCATCTAATAACATAGGTGTGTTTTTACTTTCCCATCTATCTTCGTCATTTATTTCTAACATAAGGTCTAACAAATTCCTATACTTTTTAATAAAGATTGTTGCAACTTTTTCAATGGTTAAATCCGGTTTTTTAATCGCAGCATATCTCGTGTCACTTTCTTGATTAGATACCGTATTTATTATAGCAGACATAACCAATTCCAGAAAAGTCTGTTCTTGATCTGTTGTCAATAGCTTTTTCTTTTCAAGGATATAACTTAATACTGCAATAGAATCACTAGAAAACCAATGTTCTATCTTTGGATAATAGAATAACTTAACATTTTTAACATCGTCATAATAGTTCTGTTCGAATTCATCAATAAAGCGTTCCAATCTATCAGCTTCACTTACTGATAAATGAAGCAATTTTCCTTTAGATATTAGGATTGCAATATGATTTATGTCTGTTCCATATCCTTTTCTATGTAATAAGCTTGCTGCAAGTAGCGAAGTACCTGAACCTACAAAAGGATCGTATATCGTATCTCCTTCTTTAGTGTATTTAGAAATATATTTAAAAGCAAGATCTACTGTAAATTTTGCCGGATATGGATGTATTCTATCTATTTTTTGAATCAATTCTATATTCATTTTGGTTTCCTCATTATGACAATATAAGAATGGTTTTGATTTACATAAAAGACTGAAGGATACCCGAGTAACACTAATTTTCTGTGAGCATTTTGATCCCATATAATTAAATCGTGATATAGGAATCCTGCTTTTTCTCCTGCTGCAGCTACTTTTGAATGTAAATCTACATAAGGGATTCCATTCTTTGTGTCACGGAAATCTTTTACAACCCAAGCGTTATATCCGCCCTCCCTTGTTGCCCTAAATAGTTCTTTCATAATTATTTCAACTTGATTTATATATTTTCCCATTGTCATATTCCCCAAATCACGCGGATCGTCAGAATATAAATTTGTTGTTGCATTATTTTCGTTAACGAAACGTGAATTCTTATGTGCTTTTTTTCTATCTTCAACAACTTTATGAATTAGGTCAGCATATGGCGGAGATGTAATGGTTAATTGTATTGTTTCGTCATTGACTTCTTTTAATTTTTCAGAACAATCTCCTTTTATTAAACGATAATCTCCCAAATTACAATCACCATCAAACAATGTTAACTGTTTTGATGAAGTGATAGCATGAACTGATTCCTTTGCGACAGTATAAAAACGATCTGTTAACTCAATGCCAATTCCGTTTCTTTTGTTTTTTATTGCTGAAACAATAGTTGTTCCTGTGCCTAAAAATGGATCCATTATGGTGTCTCCTACCTTGCTATACATTGAAATTAATCTGTCACATAGCTTTTCTGGATATGTTGCACCATGATTCAAATGTTTCTTTGATCGTACTGAAGATACATCATTCCAAACGCTGCTGCTCATTGATGCCCATTCAGTTGCGCTCAATCCATTAAATGTTTTAGCTCTCTGCTCAGCAATTTTAGCTTTTAGTGAGTCTGAATCGTCGTTTATTTTTGCAAATATATTATTATCTGTGTCAATCATTCTTTCATTTTCCTCCTTATACTTCGATTGCGTCCATTGTGATTTTGAAGTAGCCCCTGCTTTGAGTTCTGCTTTTAATTTTCTCTTGCCTCTACTGTGGTCTTTGCTTTGATGTATTATGTGAAGGCGTTTCTTTCTATGTTGCCGCCGTCTGTTTTATAATTTGATGTCACATGAATTTTGGATTCTTTCATCGTTTGTCCTCCTATCCCTTTTGGTACTATAAGTAAACCGGAAAGAAGGATAAAAGCCTAGACCAATCCGCGAAAATTAACAGAAAGAACACAAAGGAAATGATCTGGTCTCTGCGGATTATGCCATAATGGTTTACAATTAGTTTTGTATCGTGATTTCGCTTTTTGCACCCGCATACTATGCACGTTATGAATTTGGGTAAAAATTACGCATTTTATGAATAGTATACCGCTAAAACAGTCGCAAATCACACATTTTACACACAAAACGTAGATAGCGTACGCTAAAAACGAGAATGGTATGCCTCTTAAGGATTAATTATCAGTTCGATTCTGGTCGGGGGTGCCATGCTATTATCGGTAATTATTTTGTACTCAGGTTGGTTTTGATGATCGTTTCTTGCCGAAATACAAAAAATATACCGCCTAACTATTTATATTTATAATAAGTCGGACAATGTAACAAAGTTTGGCTTTTTTGTGTGCCAAAATGGCTATACTGTGCCAGTGTATAAAAAGGGTATTTGCTGCAAAGAGGTATGTATCAAAGCAGCAACCTTATGTATTTTTATTGTTCTGCCCCATTAGAGCAATCAATCTAAAAATGTGACTACATTATAGAAATTCAATACATTATGATGCAAATATCATTAAAATATAATACATATAATATCAAAGATACAGGAGCATATGAGGTTTTGATAAGCTATATATGATCAAAAAACAACCTCCCAATTGTCATTTTATCGACTTTTGGGGGGGTGTTCGATTTAAAATTAAAGCAAATCAAGCTTTACAATATCTTCATATGTTTCACGTTTTATAACGATGCCTGCACTATCACCCGATACGGCAACCATAGCAGGGCGAGGTATGCGGTTATAGTTACTTGCCATGGAGTAGTTATACGCACCTGTTGCCAAAACGGCAAGAGTGTCGCCCACCTTTAACTGCTGGAGTTTTTTATTTTCCATTATGATGTCGCCGGATTCGCAGCATTTTCCCGCAACGGTTACAACTTCACTCGCCTCATCTGACGCATGATTTGCAGCAAGCGCCGTGTATTCCGAGCCGTAAAGTATGTATCTGGGATTATCGCCCATACCGCCGTCAACGCTTATATACTTACGGACATTTTTTATATCCTTAACACCGCCGACTGTGTAAAGCGTTATACCGGCCGGTGCAACGATTGAGCGTCCCGGCTCCATAAGTATGAACGGAACATTTAACCCGTGCTTCTCTGCCTCCGCTTTTACAACCTCGGATACGGCTTTGATATATTCTTCATATTTAATCGGGTCATCGCTTTCGACATATCTTATTCCAAAGCCTCCGCCGAGGTTCAGCTTTTCAATATCTATTCCGAGTTCTGTCTTTACCTTTGCGATAAACTCCATCATAACTTCTGCCGCAAGACAAAACGGGTCTATATCAAAGATTTGCGAGCCTATATGGCAATGAACGCCGTCAACCAAAACATTTTTCATTTTTTGCGCCGATTTCATTATTTCAAACGCTTCTCCGTTTTCAAGAGCGACGCCGAATTTTGAATCTATCTGACCCGTTCGGATAAAATCGTGCGTATGTGCGTCAATCCCCGGCTTAATACGAAACATTATTCTTTGAACGGTGCCGTTTGCCGCTGCAATTTGATTAACTGTTTCAAGCTCGTATTCATTGTCTACGATTATATGCGATACACCGTGTTTTACGGCAAGCTCTATTTCCTCATACGTCTTGTTGTTTCCGTGAAAATAAACCTTATCCATGGGGAAATTCGATTTTATTGCGGTATAAAGCTCACCACCCGATACAACATCGAGTCCGAGCCCTTCCTCATTCGCAAGCTTACAGGTGTGCATACAGCAAAGCGCCTTGCTCGCATAAAGCACAAGTCCGTTTCCACCGTAATATTTATCAATTGCGTTTTTGTATTCTCTGCAATTTTTACGAAACAAATCATCATCCAAAACATAAAGCGGCGTGCCGAATTTCTTTGCAAGCTCAACCGTGTCGTGTTTCCCGATTACAAGATGATTTTTTTCATTTACAGATAAATTTTCCGAAATAAACATTGTGCATTTCCCCTTCTGTTTGTTTTTATAATGCTTATGCATCGGGCAGTGCTTTTTGTTCCTCTGCCGCCTTTTCAATCTTTCTGCGTGTGCGTCTTATAATTCTCGGCTCTGCACCGTTTGTCACACATTCTTTTGTTATTACAACCTTGCGCACCGTTTTATCCGACGGAATTTCAAACATCAAATCCATAACCGTTTCTTCAACGATTGCTCTTAAGCCTCTCGCACCCGTGTTTCTCTCGATAGCCTTATCTGCAATTGCCTCGATTGCGTCATCGTCAAAATCAAGCTCCACCTTATCGAGCGCAAAGAGCTTTTGGTACTGCTTTGAAAGCGCATTTTTCGGTTTTGTAATTATATCTATAAGCGCACTTCTGTCAAGTCTGTCAAGCTTTGCAAAGACAGGGAGTCTGCCTATAAACTCGGGAATAAGACCGAATTTGAGCAAATCCTGAGGAATCATATCAGAGAGAAGCTCACCTATATTCATATCCTTTTTGCTCTCAACCTTTGCACCGAAACCAAGACCGCTTTTTCCCACACGTTCGCCGATTATTTTTTCTATGCCGTCAAACGCACCGCCGCAAATAAAAAGTATATTTGTGGTGTTTATCTGAATAAATTCCTGGTGCGGATGTTTTCTGCCGCCCTGCGGAGGAACCGATGCGTCGGTACCCTCAAGAATTTTAAGAAGCGCCTGCTGAACGCCCTCGCCGCTTACATCACGAGTAATTGACGGGTTTTCGGATTTTCTTGCAATTTTGTCGATTTCATCTATATAAATAATTCCGTGCTCCGCCGCCTCAATATCATAGTCTGCAGCCTGAATAAGCTTAAGCAGAATATTTTCAACGTCCTCGCCGACATATCCCGCCTCGGTAAGAGATGTTGCGTCAACTATCGCAAACGGAACGTTAAGTATTTTTGCAAGGTTTTGCACAAGAAAGGTTTTACCGGAGCCTGTCGGGCCGATCATAAGTATATTGCTCTTTGTCAGCTCAACGTCATCCGGATTATTTTCGCCGTACTCAACACGCTTATAATGATTATATACAGCAACGGAGAGGATTTTTTTTGCCTCCTCCTGACCGATAACATAATCATCGAGAAACGCCTTGATTTCCTTAGGCTTCGGCAGTTCGCCGCTTATTTCATTTGTTTTCGGCTCGTATGCTCCGTCAACAATCTGGTTGCAAAGCTTAATACAATCGGCACATATATAAACGTCAGGCCCGGCAACAAGACTTATTTCATCTTCACTTCTGCCGCAAAACGAGCATTTTCTAAGTTTTTTCTCACCCATATAAACAGTCCCTTTTTATTTTGTTCTCGATGTTATTACTTCATCTATAAGGCCGTATGCGCACGCCTCATCAGCACTCATAAAGTTATCACGCTCTGTGTCCGCCATTATTTTTTCGAGAGGCTGACCGCTTCTTTCACTCATTATTTTATTGAGCTTCTCTTTCATTTTTATAATTCTTTCGGCGTGAATTTTAATATCCGTTGCCTGACCCTGCATTCCGCCGAGCGGCTGATGAATCATAACCTCACTGTTGGGAAGAGCGTATCTTTTGCCCTTTGCACCTGCTGTGAGAAGAAATGCCGCCATGCTTGCAGCCATGCCTATGCAAATTGTTGATACGTCGCATTTAATATACTGCATTGTATCGTAAATTGCCATACCCGATGTGATCGAGCCGCCGGGAGAGTTGATGTAAAGCTGTATATCCTTATCCGGATCTTTTGCTTCAAGATACAAAAGCTGTGCAACAACAAGGCTTGCACTTGCGTCATTTACCTCCTCGCCCAAAAATACAATTCTGTCCTCGAGCAATCTCGAAAAAATATCGTATGAACGTTCTCCTCTGTTTGTTTGTTCAACGACCATAGGTACTAAACTCATTAATATCAATCCTTTCTTTTAAAAAATCGATTTTACAAATATGGGGGAACGTTTTCGTTCCCCCTTTGGCAGTTTATTTTACAACAGCATTGTTAACGAGCATTTCAACGGTTTTACCCATTGCCATGTCCTTTTTAATTCTGTCTGCTTCATCATCTGTTATAAGCTCCTTGAGCTTATCGAGTTCCATGCCGTACTTTTTAGCCATATCAACGAGGTTCAGTTCGTATTCTTCTGCACCTGTTTCAATGCCCTCTGCCTTCATAACAGCCTCGATAACGAGTGATGAGCTGCAAGAAGCCTTAGCCTGGTCACGGAAGTTTTCACGGAATGTTTCTTTTGTTCCGCCGATATATGAAAGATAAGTATCAAGATCAAGACCCTGATATTGAAGTCTTTGTGCGAAATCGTTTACTCTTCTGTCAATTTCTGCGTCAACCATTGCGTCGGGAAGGTCAAACTCTGCGTTTTCAACAACCTGTTTAACAACAGCGTCCTCTGTTTCTGCCTTTGCTTTTTCCTCAGCGCTTGCTGTAAGCTTTTCCTTTATGCTGTTTTTGTAAGCGTCGAGTGTATCAAATTCGCTTACCTCGGATGCAAAGTCATCGTCAAGCTCGGGAAGCTCACGCTCTTTTATAGCTTTAACGGTTACTTCAAATACAGCATCCTTGCCGCAAAGCTCGGGAGCGTGATATTCTTCGGGGAACTTAACCTCTACCTTTACCTCGTCGCCGATATTTGCGCCTATAAGCTGCTCCTCAAAGCCGGGGATAAATGTACCCGAACCGATTTCAAGCTCGTAATCCTCAGCCTTTCCACCGTCAAATCTAACGCCGTCAACGCTGCCGTCAAAATCTATTGTTGCAATATCGCCGTCTTTGATAGCTCTGTCATCAACAACCATGATTCTTGCATTCTTCTTTTGCTCGTCTTTAAGAGCGTTGTCAATATCTTCCTCAGATACAGTATGCTCAATTTTTTCAATCTCTATACCTTTATAGTCGCCAAGCTTAACCTCGGGCTTTGTTGTAACGAGTGCAACAAATACAACGGGTTTTCCGCTTTCAATTTCGCCGTCAATATCAATTTCGGGCTTTGCAACTATATCAACGCCCGATTCCTTAACGGCACTGTCATATGCCTCGGGAAGAACAGCGTTAATTGCGTCCTCATAAAATACACCTTTGCCGTACATTTTTTCAACTACGCTTCTCGGTGCCTTGCCCTTACGAAATCCTTGTATATTGATTTTGCTTCTGTTTTTGAGATATACCTTGTTTACCGCCTTTTCAAAATCTTCTGCCGATACTTCAAAAACCAATTTTACAAGATTTTTTTCTACTTGTTCAGTCTTCACAGCCATCTTGTGAAATCCTCCTCTTAATATGGGGATATTTCCCCGTAATCTAATATCCGTACCATTATATCACGTTTTCGGATATAATTCAATGCATTTTTTTAAAATTTATATTTTTTTCATAGTTTTAATAAAATTCACTACATTAAAATGTACATTTTATAGTATCATTATTGAATTGCGCTGCTGTTTTTGCACTTTTTCCTGCCGAGAAGAACGAGCATAACGACAGATACCGCAATTAAAACAGCCGATACAATTTGTGAAATCCCGATATTTGTAAACGCATACAGAATATATTGTGTCTGTCGCATTCCCTCAAGGAAAAGCCTGCCTATGCCGTACCAAAGCGTATACATGAAAAACACCTGACCGTCCGCTTTTTTCTTATCCCGAAGCAGAAGAATAATTACAAGTCCGAGCAAATTCCAGCACGATTCGTAAAAGAACAACGGATGAACGGGAGGTGCGCCGTTTATTGACATACCGAGCAGGGAGTTCGTTTCTCCCCCGTAAACTTCGGCATTGAAAAAGTTTCCGTACCTGCCTATTGCCTGCCCGATTAAAAGACCGGGTGCGAAAATATCAAACATCTTCAGGACGTTCAGCTTTTTTATTTTGCAATACACAAACGCCGTAAGCGCTCCGCCTATTATACCACCGTATATCGCAAGTCCGCCCTCCCATATTTTAAAAATATCGGCAAGGTTGTCCTTAAATGATGAAAAATCAAATATAACGTAGTAAATTCTTGCGCATATAATTCCTATTACAAGTCCGTAAAGCGCAATATCAAAAACGTTTTCGGGGTTTATTCCTCGCTTTTTCGCCGATTTTTCCGTATGGATAAGCGCAAGAATAAATCCGCTGAGTATTATTAGCGCATACCAATATATCGGTTTTGAGCCGATGTGAAACGCCGCTTGATTTACATTAAAGGTGATACCGAGCTTAGGGAATGAAATTACATTTTCCATGAATAATCTCCTCTATTCTATCATCTCTCTTATTCTCAGCGGTATCCCATGCTCCTTTGCAAGACGCTTGCACTCCTCTATATCTTCTTCGGGGAGAACATCGACTATACTCAACATAACCTCTTTAACGTGTTTTTGTGCCTTTTTTGCGAAGTCCAAAAGCTCGTAAAAGCCTTCCTCACCGTATTGGCAAACACATATTTCATTATAAAGTTTTGCATTTTTTTCATTAAGGCTTACCGAAACAATGTCAATAAGATTTTCCCAATCCTCCGTAATGTCACGTCCCGCAATTTTGTTGCCGTGACCGTTGGTGTTAATTCTGATTGTTGCGCCGGGATTGTTTTCTCTTATAAATCTGCATATTTCGGGAATAATATCGTATCTTTCCGTTGGCTCTCCGTATCCGCAAAATACTATTTCATCGGCATTTTTAAAGTCGTTTTCTTCAAGGGCGGTTTTTATTTCCTCAACCGTCGGCTCTCTTTTGAGCCAAAGGTCAACACCTTCAACTCCACTGTCTGTGTAGCGTATGCAGAACTTGCACTTGTTGGTGCATCTGTTTGTGATGTTAAGATAAATCGGTTCCTGATCGTAATATCTGTATGCTATGTTCATATCCATGTTATTTTACCTCTATTCCAAAAAGTTTTTTTGCGTTTTCGTATGTTGCGCTTTCAACAATTGCCTTATCAATACCTTTAATTTCAGCTATTTTTTCTATCACATAATGAACGTAAAGTGATGAATTTCTCTTGCCCCGGTTGGGTACGGGTGCTAAATAAGGACAGTCTGTTTCGACAACTATCATATCAAGCGGAACGTATTTTGCACATTCCACGGTTTTTACGTTGTTTTTAAACGTAAGCGAGCCGCCGAATGCAATATAAAATCCCAAATCCAAAACCTCGCGTGCCATCTCTCGACTGCCCGAAAAACAGTGAAACACGCCCCTTGAGCCTCTGTTTGATTTTACAATGTCAAGGCTGTCCTTATGTGCCTCACGGTCGTGAACGATAATGGGCATATCGAGTTTTTCGGCAAGCTTTACCTGAAAATCAAAACATTCCTTTTGAATATCTCTCGGAATTTCCTCGTAATGATAATCAAGCCCTATTTCACCTATTGCCTTTATTTTATTATGCTTTGCATATTCGCATATCGCCTTTTCGATATTGCTGCCCGGGACTGCGGCACATTCGGGATGAATACCCACAGAACCGTAAACAAACGGATATTTTTCACAAAGCTTTAAAATATCGGGCATTTCCGATAGCGACGAACAGGCGTTCATTATAAGCCCTACGTTGTTTTCGGGCATGGAGCTTAAAAGCTCACCGCAATCGTCTGAAAATGCGTCGTCGTTGTAATGTGCGTGTGAATCAAAAATCAATTGAAAATGCCTCCCCCGAAAATTGGCATCGCACTGTTCATCGCTGCCAAATTTATTGCCATCAGCGCATATAAAATAAGTATAAGTATAAGCGAAACGGTACCGCCATTTATGCGCTTTATGACTCCCGAATGGAATTTGCCCTTTCCCCAAACCTTGTATACGATAAATATCAAAACAGGCAGGATAACGGCTCCCGCAATGCTCATAATGCTAAGCGGTATTTCAAAAGATGTGAGTTCATTTTGAAATACTATCTGCATCACGGATAAAAAGTTAAACAGCGCATGAAAAATCATACACGGGAACAGTGAACCCGAGCATACCCGTAAAAATCCGAGTACGGCGCCCACAACGAGTATCAATACAAATACCGGCGGCGAAAAATGCAAAATCGAAAATCCGAACGCCGTAATGAATATTGCCGATAATGTGCCGTACGGCTCGAGAATTTTAAAAAGTATTCCGCGAAACAGCATCTCCTCCGTTATCGGCACAATAACGCA
>CAKSPW010000059.1 GCA_934486495.1 uncultured Clostridia bacterium | reverse complement strand
GTGTTAATTTGTTGCACCTATGAGCGAATCCGATATGGTTTCGGCGAGGGTGAGGTTTTAATAGTGAATTTTATTATTTCGACAAGAGGTGGTTTTTAAGTCAAGGTTAAACTAAAAAAGATAATTTAAGTATAAAAACTTAAATTATCTTAATCGCTAAAAACTTTATTTTCCGTCCCACAAGCACTTTTCAAGGTCAACGGTAAACTCTCCCGAAAACTGAACTCCCTCATTCTCAAGGAGTTTTCTCTGCACCTCTTTCCCGCCGAATGCAAACGACTCGGCAAGTGCACCGAAACGATTTACAACCCTATGACACGGAATTATCCCCGGCTGCGGATTTACATGAAGTGCATACCCGACAGCTCTTGATGCACGGGGTGACGAACACATTTGTGCAATAATTCCGTATGTTGAAACCTTACCTTTCGGTATTTTTCTTACATTTTCATAAACGTCATCATAAAAGCTCATTGCTTGCCGCCTTTCTTTTAAGCGGTTTTTTCTTTATCTTATTCTTTCTGCACGGCTCGTGATAACCGGGATAAATTCTGCCTATACCTATATTGAATTTATTCTCTATCTCCTCAAGAGAATTTATACCGAAATCGTCCAAAACACGCAGCAGTACCGCTGCGCACGCATACGCATCATCAAGTGCGATATGATGATTAAATTTAATCCCGAGCGCCTCGCTCAGAAAATTAAGCTTATGGCTTTCGAGTTCGGGATAAGCTTTTTGCGACAGCTTAACCGTGCATATGTAGTTAAAGCTCGGATAATCAATATTGAACGTATCAAGGACCGCACGCAGCGCACCGACATCAAACTGAGCGTTGTGCGCAACAATAGTTTTACCGTCAAGATACGGCTTTATCTCGTCCCAATAGCAGTCAAATGTACCGCAATCGGCAACCTGTTCGGGTGTAATTCCGTGAATACAAATGTTGTAATCGTTAAAAACAAAAGGCTCCGGTTTAATGAGAAAATCCTTTTTTTCAACTACTTTGTTATTCTCAACAACACAAATCCCCATACTGCATATGCTTGAAAAAGCCGATGTGGCAGTTTCAAAATCAATTGCCGTAAAATCCAAATTTAACACTTCCTGTCCAATTACTTGCTGAAATATATAATAAGCACCGATAAGTCAGCCGGAGAAACACCGGAAATTCTTGACGCCTGTCCGAGTGATTTAGGTTTTATTTTGTTTAGCTTTTGGCGAGCCTCGATTCTCAGTCCGTAAACCGAGTCATAGTCAAAGTCCTCGGGAAGAAGTCTTTCCTCCATTTTCTTAAATTGCTCAACCTGTGCTTTTTGACGCTTTATGTAGCCGTCATACTTTATTTTAATCTCCGCCTGTTCGCAAACGGCGTCCGGCAGCTGCGGTCTGTTCTCATCTATTTCCGACAGCTTTTCATAGTCAAGCTGAGGACGCTTAATAAGATCTGAAAGCCTTGCACCGGTTTTAAGTGCTGCCGCACCGCAGCGCTCAAGCAGCGGATTTGCCTTGCTCGGAGTTACAATCGTGCTTTCAAGACGTGCTATTTCCTCATCAATCATTTTTTCCTTTTCAAGAAATTTATTATATCTTTCCTCACTGATAAGACCTACCCTGTACCCGATAGGCGTTAAGCGTTCGTCCGCATTGTCCTGACGCAAAAGAAGGCGGTATTCCGACCTTGATGTCATCATTCTGTACGGCTCGTTTGTACCCTTTGTTACAAGATCGTCAATAAGCGTTCCGATATATCCGTCAATTCTGTTTAAAATCATCGGTTCTCTGCCCTTTAGCTTTAAAGCGGCATTTATTCCGGCAACAAGCCCCTGCGCCGCCGCCTCCTCGTATCCGCTTGTACCGTTAAACTGACCTGCGCCGTAGAGGTTTGGTATTTTTTTAAATTCAAGCGTTGCGTAAAGCTCTGTCGGGTCGCAGCAGTCGTATTCAATAGCGTATGCCGGGCGCATTATCTGAACATTTTCAAGTCCGCTTACTGTCCGCAGCATTTCAAGCTGAATATCTTCCGGAAGTCCGGTGCTTATACCCTGTGCATACATTTCCTTTGTATCGAGTCCCATCGGCTCCATAAAAAGCTGATGTCTGTTCTTATCACGAAAACGTACAACCTTATCCTCAATTGAGGGGCAGTATCTCGCGCCGACGCCCTCAACCTTTCCGCTGTACATCGGTGCTTTGTGGATATTGTCGAGTATGATTTTATGAGTATTTTCGTTTGTATATGTCATATAACACGGTGCTTTGTTTTCAAGTTCTCCCGTTGTTTCAAACGAAAACGGCACAATTTTTTCGTCGCCCTCCTCACGGTGCATACTTTCAAGATTAAGCGATGAAAGATGCACTCTCGGCGGAGTACCCGTTTTAAATCTTCTAAGCTCAACACCCATTTCCTTTAAACAATCGGAAAGCTCAATTGACGGGAACATTCCGTCAGGACCGCTTTGCTTTTCCCAATCGCCTATTAATATTCGTCCTTTTAAGTATGTTCCGCTTGCAATAATCACAGCCTTAACGCCGTATTCCATGCCCGTGTGCGTTACAACGGACGATATTTTTCCGTCAACACTGTTTATCCTCACAATTTCCGCTTGCTTTATTTGCAGATTTTCCTGATTCTCAAGACGTTTTTTCATTTCTATATGATAGCGTTTTCTGTCAATCTGACACCGGAGAGAATGCACAGCAGGACCTTTGCCCACGTTTAGCATTTTCGACTGAATAAACGTTGCGTCAGCCGCCTTTCCCATTTCACCGCCGAGTGCGTCTATCTCACGCACCAGATGTCCCTTTGCCGTCCCGCCGATACTCGGATTACACGGCAAATTTCCCACAGCGTCAAGGCTGATTGTAAACATAACCGTACTGCAGCCGAGCCGAGCCGCCGCCAGCGCTGCCTCGCACCCTGCATGACCTCCGCCTATGACCGCTATTTCAAACTGTTCCATTAACTTATTCTGTCCTCTCTTTATTTGTCTTCTCTCAATTCAACCGCTATGCGCTGAATGGTTCTTGCCGAGTAAAATTCGATCGGGTATCTTACGAGTCCGTAGCCGATTATGAAACAGACAAATATCGCAAACATCGGCTGTAAGAATGAGAATAATGCACCGAGCAAAAACAGCACTATTACGCAGAGCAGTAAATTCATCGGCGCTTTTCCGAACGAAAGCATAAACGCATTTTTCAAAAGGTCTTTAAATTTGCACTCGAACGTTATCATAATCTGATAAATATGAAAATGCATGAACGTATATATTATGCACATCATAATGCACAAATACGTAAGCAGCATCCAAACAAAGCTGTTTTGCTGAGTGTAAAAATTCCAATACTGATATATTGCGTTTACAAACAAAAATAGCATTACAAAATCTATTATGACAACGATTATTGCCTGTTTAAAGTTTTCCTTGAATATTCTGAAAAAGTCGCTGAGTATCCACGAGTGTTCCTCACGTGTAAAGCAGCGTGTTACATATGCAAAGCTTGCCGATGCAGGTCCCGACCCCCAAAGCGCAAAAACGGACATTGTAAAAAACGATGTAAGCATCAAAACGGAATTTGACACAGCATCCGAACCGGCGTCCGCACCGAGCGCATTCGTTACCATTTCCGTAAAGTAGCCGCCGAACATACCCATTGTAAACAAAAACATAAGCACAATGTACGGTATACTGCAAAGGAAATAAAGCATATTGACCTGACACAGCTTAAAAAACTTTCTGCCGAGCAGCTCAAAGTACAAAAATATACCCTTTTTCTTCGGAGCGTCTTTGTCAACGCCCGGTCCCGGCTTTGAGTAGTTAAAAGAAAATAGTCCCATAAAAAAATCCTGCCTTCCTGCAAACAAAAAAATTAAACAAATTTCTTAAAATATATTGTATCATATTTTGTTTTGTGTTACAATATCATATATTAAACATTTTATGAACTTTTTTTAAACTTTTAAGGAGAAATCATGAAAATCGTAACAATTAACGAAAATGACGCCGCTCAAAGACTCGATAAATTCATTTTAAAGCTAATGCCGACGCTTCCGAAATCAATGCTTTACAAGGGACTGAGAAAAAATAATGTGCGTCTTAACGGAAAGCATTTCCATAAAGGTGAATATATGTTAAAAGAGGGCGATGTTTTAACGCTCTACTTCCCCGATGAATTTGTGAGAGTGAAAAAAAGCTCCGAAAAGCTTCCGAGTCCGTGCGTTGTTTATGAGGATGATAATATTCTTGTTTGCAACAAACCCGCAAATCTGCCGTCACACGCCGATGATAAAGGCTCGCATGACACGCTTATTGGCAGAATACTTTACTATCTTGAAGAAAAGGGCGAATATTCCCCCGAAAGCGAAAACTCATTTACACCGGCTCTTTGCAACCGTCTTGACAGGAATACACGAGGTCTTGTAATTGCCGCCAAAAACGCAAAGTCGCTTAGAATTTTAAATGAAAAAATTCGAAATCGGGAAATTAAAAAGTTTTATACTGCGGTATGTGAGGGGATTTTCGATAAAAAAGAGGATACTCTCTGTGCCGGGCTCACGCATGGCGAGAAAAAATCGTATGTCGGCGAAAACGGCGATTTGAAGATACAAACGCATTACAAAGTCATAAGCGAAAAAAATAACACATCCGAGCTTGAGATAGAGCTTTTGACCGGCAGAACTCATCAGATTCGAGCGCATATGGCGCATATCGGTCATCCGCTGTCGGGTGATGTTAAGTACGGTGCGAAAAAAACCGATAAGGGATATTCTCTCGTCAGCTGCCGAATTGTTTTTGACTTTAAATCCGACGCCGCAGAACTTAATTATCTGAAAGGAAAGGAAATCAGACTTTAAAGTTAAACCTCAAGATTATATAATCTAAAGCGGGGCTGTTAAAAAGTCAATTGACATTTTTAACAGCCCCCTTAAATATAGCGAATACAATATATGTGCATTACCACATATGCCCGCAGGTTTTACACTTATACTGTTTTCCTATTTTACCTGAAGCTACACCAAACCATGCAACAGATAATGCTCTTTCTCCATTTAATATCTCTTCTGTATTATAAGAATTACAGTTTGGACATCTTGAAGGACAGTTTCTAATCATTTCTTGTTCTTCACAATCTTTTTTTATTATATCTTCAGCAATTTTTTCTGCTTTCATTTGTCTATATTCCTCAAAATCTGTATGTGCCAATTCATATTCGAAAACATTCTTTTTATAGTTATATACCATCCTGCATAAAGAAAAGAGTGCCAAACCAAATCCGTAAAAAACATAAAAATCATTCTCAAAATCAACAGCGAATTTCAAGATAATAATCGCCAGTACCAATATAAATGTCCACCCAAAAGTAAAGAACTTAGGTTTATTCGGCATTACAATTTCATCTAAATACGAATTAGGATCGTATCTTCTTCTTCTCTCTTCCGCCTCCATTTTACGAATTTCTTCATTTCTTTTTTTCGTACAATATTCTTTGATATTATAACCGCAGTCCGGACAAGCCACGGCTTCACTTGATACGTTTTCTCTGCCACATTCGGGGCAATTAATTAAAGACATATTTAATATTTCCTTTCTCATGTTTTAATCTATCGGATAATCATTTTACCCATAACAATATTTTTAAACAACAACAGTTACATCACTTCCGCCGTTTTTTTGCTTTTTAACCACAATCTGCTTATCAATCCTATCTTTAAGCTCCGAAACGTGCGAGATAATTCCAACGAGTCTATTACCGTCCGCAAGTGCGGAAAGTGCGTTTATTGCCTGCGAAAGCGATTCATCATCGAGCGAGCCGAAGCCCTCGTCAACAAACATCGTATCGAGCCTTATTCCGCCTGCCGAGGACTGAATTTCATCGGAAAGACCGAGTGCAAGCGACAGTGACGCCTTAAACGATTCACCGCCCGACAGCGTATTGACACTTCTTTCACTTCCGTTACGGTGGTCGATAACATTAAGCTCAAGTCCGCTTTGACCCTGCTTTTTTTCGGACTCTTTTCTGCGCACAAGCTCATACTGCCCCGTTGTCATAATCAAAAGTCTTGAATTTGCACGCTCTATTATTCTGTCAAAATACGTCATTTGAATAAACGTTTCAAGCATTACCTTTTCTTTGCCGCTTAATTTGCCGTTAGCCGTATCGGACAGCGTTTTCATCCATGACTGCTTTTGCTCGACCGTTTTTGTTTCATCAAGCTTTAAAAGGATATTTTCAAGCGATAATTTGTTTGAGGCAATACGGCTGTGAACCGTTTTTGACTCAATATCGAGCATATTTTCCTTTTCGGATAGAATTTGAAGCGTTTGTTTTTCAATATCAATATCAATATCGTCACCGCCGTCAATACGCTTTAGGATTTCCTCTCTTGCGGACTTAAGCGACGCAAGCTTTTCCTTGTTATCGTTTACCGCCTTTTGCGCATTTTCGTACGAACGTTCAAAATCCGTTATTTTATCGGATAATTCGTTTATTTCTCTTTCAGCGTCTTTTTTATCCTTATATGTCAGTCTTTTCTCAAGCTCTGAAATTCTCTCGCAAAGCACATTATTTTCCGCCGTTTTTGTCTTGATTTCATCAGTTACGGCAATTAAATCTGCATTAAGCTCATCGAGCAGGGCATTTTTTTCGGGAAGCAGCTTTTCTATATCCTCTTTTATGTTTATTTTGTTTTGAATGTCGATAAGCGTCGACAAAAGCTCATTTATTGCCTCTTCCACCGCAGCTTTTTTATCGCTTATAACCGATTTTGCATTTTCCGTTTTGCAATTGCCGAGCACCTCGGCGACAGCGTTTTTCAAAAATGACTCTTTTTCATCGAGCGCTCCCTTAAGCTTGCCCGTATTATCACGCAAATTAGAGACAAGTTCGTTTGCATCGGCGGCTTTTTTGCCGATTTCGTCAAGCTCCTCCTTTGTCGGAACTATTTCGGGCTTTTGTGCGGGGTGCGGATGAACAAGCGAACCGCAAACGGGACAAGGCATATTATCCTCAAGCGTCTGCGCCAAAATACCTGCCTGCGCATCGAGATAAATTTTCGTATTCCTCTTAAGCTCCGCATCAAGCTCTGCCCACACACGATATTCCCTGTCGTAATGCTCAACCTCACGCAAATATTTTTCTTTCAGCTTTTCTGTTTCATCTATGTTTTTTTCAAGGTCTTCAAGCCTTGATTTTTCATCGTCTTTCTTTTGCTTTTCGTTATCGAGCTTTATTTTTTCCTCGCCGACTTTTGAAACCTTTTTTTGTTCCTCGCAAAGTGAGGATATTTCATCTTTTGTCCTGTTTATTTTGTTCTGTATTTCCTCTGCGGCGCTATTGTTAATAAACTCGCTGTTCTTGTCAAAAACAATCCTCTTTTCCGTCAATTCATCATAATCGGGCAAAAGCGCCTTGATTTTTGCCGTTTTTTCCGTGTATTCGTCCTTAAGCGGCAGTTTTTCACGTTCTGTTTCAAGCAATCGGTTTAATTCTTTCTGCTTTTCGGTTTCGGCATTAAATTCGCTTTCGTTTTTTAAAAGGTCGTTCTTTGCCGAAAGTATATCCTCCGCTTTTAAAATACGTTCCTTTACCTTGTCATACTCCTTTTTAAGCTCCTTTTGCTTTGCCGAAACGTTTTTTTGAAGCGTCTTGTCATCGGCAATGATTTTACTTAAAAGCTCAACCGTTTCATCTATCGGGATTTCGCCTCGCTTTGCCTTTTCCGCCTGAATATAATCTGTGTTATCCTCATCGCAAATTATTCCGTTTACATACTGCTCTATACTGCTTTTAATCAGATTATACTCATTTGTAAGCTTTCTCGACTCGTCGCTTAGCCTGTCCTGCAAAATGCTGTAACGCTTTGTTTTAAAAATCTTTTGAAATATTTTCTTTCTCTCATCCGTAGACGCAAGCAAAAGCTTTAGGAAGTCGCCCTGTGCAATCATCGCAATTTGAGTAAACTGCTCCCTGTCAACGCCTAAAATATTGACAATCTCGCTGTCAACCTCTTTTGTTTTAGTGACGGTATTTCCGTTCGGCAAAAAAAGCTCCGCATTAGCCTTTTCGGACGTGGTACCCTCTCCCCTCGTTTTCGGCCTTGAATACGCCGGGTTGCGCTTTATATGGTACTGCTTATCCCTGCACGTAAAATAAAGCTCGACATAAGTGGGTGTTTCGGGCTTTGAATATTTTGAGCGAAACATAGATTCATCTCTCACCGAACCGCTCGGCTTTCCGAAAAGCGCATATGTAATTCCGTCAAATATCGTTGTTTTACCTGCGCCCGTATCGCCTGTTATGAGATACAAGCCGTTTGTGCCGAGCTGCTGCAGGTCGATTTCCGTTTTATCGGCATAAGGACCGAACGCCGACATTATTAATTTTTCCGGTCTCATATCTCGTCCTCCCATATATCCTCAATAAGATTTTTTACAAACTCTTGCTGTGTTTCGTCCATGGGCGCATTATTCTGCTTTTCGTAAAATTCCGAAAACAGCTCATACGGCGACTTTTTCTCCGCATTTTCCGTTTTGTCGATATTCCCTCTGCTGCGTGTGCGTGTGTTGTCATAATCAAGGCTCATAAGATTGTGATAAACGGTGCGCAAACGGCCGACAGCGTCAAAAATATCGTTTTCATCGGTAAGCGTGATGTGAATATAGTCGTCGCCGTATGTCGTTCCCTTGTAAAAGCTCTCCGACATAAGCTCATTGTACGTTCCCTTAATTTCGGTCATTTCACGCATCGGAACAAGCGGCAGAGTATTAACTGAAACGTTTCCCTTTTCCTTAAGCTCAACAACGGTAACGCTTTTTTTATCGTTCGCTTCGGAAAAAGAATACTTAAGCGGCGTCCCCGAATACCTCACATTTTCCGATGTACAGCTTTGCGCACGGTGAATATGACCGAGAGCCGTATAGTCAAACGCTTCAAACACGGAAACGTCAACATTATCCGTACCGCCGACCGATATTTCTTCTGACTGCGACCTTTGTGCGCCGGTTACAAACTGATGCGTTACGATAATATTTCGCTCCTGCGTATTTATGTCAAGACTTTCAATCACCGCACCGACAGCGTCCGTGTACGTCTGAACGTCCTCAAAATACTTTCTCACATGAACAGGCTTTATAAACGGAAGAAGCCAAATATATATTTTGCCGTACTCATCATCAAGCACAATCGGGTCGATTTTTCCGTTATATACCGGTGAAACATATATACCGCTTTTATCCATAACCCTTCCGCCGAACGCAATACGCTCGGGAGAATCGTGATTTCCGCTGATAATAAATATCTTCAGATTACGCTTTGAAAGCCTGAACAAAAAATTGTCAAACAGCGTCACAGCCTCTGCCGGCGGAACGGATTTATCGTATATATCGCCCGCTATTATAACACCGTCGGGTGACTGCTCGGAAATAATGTTTATAATCTCGGTTAAAATATATTCCTGGTCCTCAAGCATGGAGTACTCGTTTACTCTCTTGCCTATATGTAAATCAGATAAATGTATGAATTTCATTTTAATCTCCATTCCGCCGCCGTACGGCGGCACAAATCTAAACGGGAAAAAGATGCAAGCAGGTTGCCTTTTTGAGAGGTGACGGCGTATGTTTATACTCCTAACCTCGAAAAAGGGTAAGATGCGCAGCATATTTTTCACGTTAAGCCTCCGAAACAATTCGTTATTTATATTATAATACGAATGCTTATATTTGTCAATGTTTAAATAACGGATTTTGTCGTAAAAAGCTGATAAAAACGCCATTTGCTGTACGAAAAAAATGCCTCCGAATCAGACAAAGGCAAAACGCTTAAAAAAAGCGAAGTTTTTTATCAGCTAAAAATATACTCCGGTGTTTAATGCATGATTTCAAAACCGGTAACTTTTCTCCCATCCTTTCTGTCACATAAAATCGGATTTTGTCATATTATACACAGCAACCACTGTTGCAATACTTCCGCTTTTTTTGCGGAGAAAGGACGATTATTATGGAGAATTTCACAAGTAAGGTCTGTCCGTGTGTCGGCTACGGATTTGTCCCCTACCAGACGCTCGGCAAAACCTACACCCCGGAAAAAAGCTTGGATGCCGGAACAATCTTCCCCGAATTGTCTCTTACAATCGAGGAGTACGGAAAAATATGCAAAACGGAGGGTGAGCTTTAATGGAAAAGAATGATTTACTGTCACGTATGCAGGGCTATCGCTTTGCTGCATATGATATGCTTCTTTATCTCGATACTCATCCCGAAGATAAAAAAGCTTTCGGAATGTATAAAGACCTTGTTTGCAAGGCAAAGTCGCTCATAGCCGATTATGAGAAAAATTACGGGCCGCTATCGGCATTCTCGGCTGCATCGAACGATGAGTTTGAATGGCTTAAATCTCCGTGGCCGTGGGAAAAGGAGGCAAATAAATAATGTTTGAATATAAAAAGTTTCTCGAAAAACCCATACGCATTAAAAAGACAAATCCGCGCCTTGCAAATATTATAGCAACGCAATATGGCGGCGCAAACGGTGAGCTTGGAGCATCTCTGAGATATTTGACTCAAAGATATATCATGCCCGACGATATTTCAAAAGGACTTCTAACCGATATAGGTATGTCGTGCTTGAAATGCTCCCACACAAGTCAGCCCGTTCCAGTGTGGAATTTAGTGCCACACTCCACTTGTGTGGGAGCAAATTTAAATAAACATCTAATTTCTCCCTGCTATGCACCACTATTTTTTCAACAAGATTTTTATAGAATATTTCGTTCCGTTCTGTTGCATATAAAATCTTCTTAATATACTCACATACATCTTTAACAGCTTCATCGGCATTATATTTACAGGCGTCGTCTTTTGCATTGTCAAACAGTTTTTCAAGTCTTTCAATTTCCTTTTCATATTCAGCTTTTTTTTCACGGTATGCTTCTTTTGTTAAATCTTCACTTAAATAAAGGTCAAGCAATTTTTGAATTTTGACTTTGAGGTTATCAATTTTTTTACTTGTTTCATTGCGGTCTATGTATGTTTCATTTTCACTTGCGAGAACCATTTTCAGCACATCGGCAATGCCTTTAATAATAGCATCTTTGTTAATTTCAAGCGACTCTACAACTTTTTGAATGACAATCATAAAATCTTCATCACGGATTTGTGCGGCAACATTACAACCGACTTTATTGCCGACAATATCAGTCTTTTCTTTTCCGTGCTGCGTAGCCGCTAAGCACCTCCAAGCCTTGTATCGACTACCGTCTTTTCTCTTTTTTGTTCTTGAAACGAAATGACCGCCGCACGAAGCACAAAATATTTTACCCGATAACGGATAACGATTACTGTGTTTCAGCTTTATTTCATCAGACGGCGATTTCGTTTTTAATTCTTCTTGTGCCATATTCCAAACTTCTCGTTCAATAATCGGCTCGTGATGATTTTTTATTGTTACGAATTCTTCTTCGCCGCGATTATACTTTTTTGAGTGTGTGAGATAATCCGGTGTATAAGTTTTTTTCTGTATCAAATCTCCGCAGTATTTTTCATTTCGTAAGACTTTTAATATAACTGTATTCGACCACATAGCGTTTCCTGTGATTGTTTTATATCCCGCTTCCCGAAGTTCCCGTGCGATAGTACAACAACCCTTTTTCTCAAAAACAAATTTATGAAAAATCAGTTTAACAATTTTTGCGCCTTCTTCGTTTATATGCAATGCTCCGTTTAAAACATCATATCCGAGCATATCACGACCGAAAACAACACCTTTTTCCATTTGGCGTTTTTGTCCCCATTTTACACGCTCGCTTGTTTTGCGGCTTTCCTCTTGTGCAAGTGACGCCATAATTGTAAGCCGCAATTCTCCGTCGGGTGCAAGTGTATCAATGTTATCAAGTGCAAAGTAGACCCCAATATTAAGAGCTTTCAGTTCTCTTGTGTATTGCAATGTGTCAACCGTATTTCTTGCAAACCTTGATACTTCTTTTGTGATTATTAAATCAAATTTACTCAGATGTGCATCAGCAATCATTTTGTTGAATGCTTTTCTCTTTTTTGTGCTTGTTCCAGTCAGTCCCTCATCGGCATATATTTCATAAAGCTCCCAATCGGGATTTCTGTTTATATATTCTTCAAAATATCTTTTTTGACTTTCAAAACTGTTTGCCTGATCGTCTTTGTCTGTCGATACACGACAATATGCTGCTACAGTAATCATAGCCGTCACACTCCTTTCAACTTTATTTTATCGTAAAATCAAAATAATTGCAAAAAATTAACGTTGTTTGAATTTCTTTTCAAGTAATTTGACAGCGTATTGGTATTGATTAAAGCTCAATCTTTTGCTTTCATATAGTGTTAGGAGCAGAGTATTTTGTAGGTGGAATATAAATTCTTTATCATTGAAATCAAATAGCGGTGCTGTTACACTAATTTTTGTATTTTCATCTATCAAAAACATCGCTCCCTTCATAAGAATATATGTTTCCCTGCTTGTATCATATTCGGAATTTAATATTAGAAATTAAAGCACTTTCAAAATGCGTTAATTTTTAATATTAAATTCATGCTGCGTCCCACCCAGAAATACGGATACACTTAAATTTTCTGTTTTGTAGCAATTACAGACAGTGCTTTGCAAAAACACTCCATAGGAATTTCACCTCTCCGCCATCCGACCGAGCTGCCCCCATTGCCTGCGACGGCATTCGCAATTCACCTTTGGGATCGTTTTACTTTTTTAACAAAAGCATTGCTTAGCAGGCGATTGTTCCCTTTTTCTGCAAAAGCTATGCTTTTGCAAGAATCCTGAATTGCTATCCGCTCGGACTGTGGCTGGGCAGAAGTATCATTGTCCCGATAAAGAGTTATCGCCCGCAAGCTGCCACTTGCATTATGACACTGATATTTTTCGCTCTTACAGCTTTTCATCAAGAAAAAGAATGAAGTAGAAACAATGCTATCGTCTTGGCGTATCCGTCACTCGGCTCGTCCTTACCGGAATGTATCTGTTTGCCGTTATGCTGCACCGCCGTTATCTTGCGTGCTTTCTTTGTAAAATAACATAGGCAATTATCAGCCTATCAAAAATCACCTACTGATAAATGCTTTTTAATAAGATGATAATTTACTACCACAGAGAGCAGAAAAACTGCTCTCTGTGATTTAGCCTTAATTATGATATACTTTCAAGCTCTGCTTTAAGTTTTTTTAATGCTGTGCTTTTATGTGTATATGTACTTTCAAGAGATGTATTAAGCAGAAATGCAATCTCTGCCAATTTCATATTCATTATGATATGAAAAGCAATGATAATCCTTTCAGACCTAGTCAGATGCAACATGGCATCAATGACTTTTTCATTTTCAAATGAGTCGTAAATCATTCCTATCGCCACCTTATCTAATATTTTTCTGTATTCATTAGCGACCTTAATAGGTCTTTCTTTGATATTCTCAGAATTATCACTTTGGGAATGCCTTTCAATAAACATTTGCTTAAAAAGCTGCTCAAAATAACTAGTCATTTTGCTTTACCTCCAGAAATTTTAATTAAAAAAATCTG
>CAKSPW010000058.1 GCA_934486495.1 uncultured Clostridia bacterium | reverse complement strand
ATGATTATATGGGTAAAATAATTATTATAGCATCCGGGAAGGGCGGAGTAGGAAAGACGACTACCGCCGCTATGCTCGGTACTGCCCTCAGTCAAAGAGGTAAGAAGGTTCTTGTTTGCGATATTGATTTCGGGCTCAGAAACCTTGATATTGCTTTTGGAGTCCAAGACAGCGTCGTATATGACGTGCTCGATTGCGTTGACGGTAGATGTACCTTGGAGGAAGCGTCGATAGAAATTTCGGACAAGCTGTTTTTTCTCCCGGCATCACAAAGCCGAAGAATAAAATTTGTTGATATGACAAAGGTCAGCGAGTATATTTCGTCAATTTCGGAGGGTTTTGATTTTATTTTGCTCGATTCTCCGGCAGGAATAGGCGTAACGCTTGAAGAATGTGCCGTATGTGCCGACGAGGCGTTGATAGTGGTAAGACCGTATATGTCATCGGTTCGTGACGCCGACAGATGTATCGATGTTTTGGAGGAAAACGGCGTTTTGGAAGCGTCACTTATAATAAATGATGTTGACAATATGCTTATTAACGACGGTACTATGATGAATGCGGACAGAACCGCAGACCTTTTGGGTATTCCCGTTTTAGGTATCGTTCCGCACGACAAGGATATACTCTCGGGCGAAAAGCTCGGCGGAGACGGTGCGGCAAAAAAAGCATTTTCAAATATAGCCGGCAGAATGCTCGGTGAAAAAATTCCCATAATGAATTTTGATGAAAAAAAAGATGGGCTTATAAAAAAAATAAGATTATTTTTTAAAAAATAATAAATGGAGGTTAGTAACTGTGAATATAGCATTGATTGCACATGACAAAAAGAAAGAGCTTATGGTTCAGTTTTGTATTGCTTATAAAGGCATTCTCGAAAAGCACGTATTATTTGCTACCGGTACAACGGGCAAGCTTGTAATAGAGGGGACGGGACTGAATGTATACAGATTTCTTTCCGGGCCACAGGGCGGCGATCAACAGATAGGAGCGCGCATTGCATATAATGAGATAGATTTGGTTTTGTTTTTCCGGGACCCGCTTTGCGTGGAGGGATATGAACCGGATGTATTCTCGCTTTTGAGATTGTGCGACCTTCAGAATATTCCTATCGCAACCAACGTTGCTACCGCAGAAGTGCTTATTCATGGCTTGGATCGCGGAGATCTCGATTGGAGAGATATAGTAAATCCGAAAAAATAAGTGTTGTTTACTTGCATATGAATGTCCTCTTGCAAAAACAAGAGGGCGTTTTGTGTGCTTTTATATAAAAATGTGAAAGGAAATGTTATAAATGGCAGAGTGTACACATGACTGCTCATCCTGCTCGGAAAACTGCGCAGACAGAAAGCCGGAAAGTTTTCTTGAGGAGCAAAACAAATTTTCAAATGTTAAAAAGGTTATAGGCGTTGTCAGCGGAAAGGGAGGAGTAGGCAAGTCGCTTGTCAGCTCGCTTTTGGCAACGGAGATGAGAAAATCGGGACTCAGAGTTGCTGTTATGGATGCTGATATTACCGGTCCGTCAATACCGAAAATGTTCGGACTTACAAGCCGTGCTGAAGGCTGTGACGACGGACTTTATCCTGTTACAACGAAGGGTGGCATAGAGGTAATGTCAATAAACCTTTTGCTTGAGGATCAAACAGATCCGGTTGTGTGGAGAGGTCCGGTTATCGGCGGTACGGCAAAACAGTTTTGGACCGACGTGATTTGGGGAGATATTGACGTAATGCTTATTGATATGCCTCCGGGAACGGGTGATGTACCGCTGACTGTTTTCCAGTCGATTCCCGTAGACGGAATTGTTGTTGTTACATCTCCGCAGGAGCTTGTTTCCATGATTGTTAAAAAGGCTGTTAAAATGGCGGATATGATGAATATAAACGTTATAGGCGCAGTTGAAAACATGAGCTATGTTGTGTGCCCGGACTGCGGTAAGAAAATAGAAATATACGGCAAGAGCCGCATAGAAGATATTTGCCGTGAAAACAATATAGACGTTTATTCTCAGATTCCGTTCGATACATCAATCGCATCACTTTGTGACAAGGGCGATATTGAAAGCTATGACGGAGATTACGTAAAAAATATAGTGGATAAAATTATTAAATAAAGGTGATTTACAATGGGTAAAAAAGCAGACAGAGCCGAGGAGCTTTTTCGCGGCGGATATAACTGCTCACAATCTGTTTTCGGCGCATTTGCCGAGGATTTGGGACTTGATTTTGATACAGCAATCAGAATTTCATCATCATTTGGCGGAGGAGTAGCGCATTTGCGTGATATTTGCGGTGCCGTGAGCGGTATGTGCATGGTATTGGGCGCAAAATACGGAGATTATGAGCCGAACAACAATGCTCTTAAGACAAAACATTATGAACGTGTACAGTCGCTTATAAAGGAATTTTCGGCACATAACGGCTCTTTTATTTGTCGTGATTTACTCGGTATAAATGCCGGAACAACCGAGCCTGCACCAGAGGAGAGAACGAGTGAGTATTATAAGCGCAGATCGTGTCCCGAGTTAGTGCATGATGCGGCTGAGATTTTGGAAAAGTACCTGGAAAATGCAGACTCCTGAAATCTATGCTTGCAGAGCAGACTGCGATAAGGAAACGTTTGATAAAATGCTGAGCTATGTGCGTGATGATAAGCGTGAAAGAATTTTGAATCAAAAAAATGCTGTGTCAGCTTGCGAAATGCTTGCAGGTGAGCTTTTAATGATGTACGCTGTTCGTGACAGCTTCGGTATTTCACCGAAAAATGCGCAGTTTTACAAAAACAAATACGGGAAGCTGTATTTAAAAAATGTCGATAATGCATACTTTAACATAAGCCACTCCGGCGGTGTGGCAATATGCGCCGTGTTTGAAAGGGAGATTGGTGCCGATATTCAAAAAATTTCGAGATATAATCCGTCGCTTGCCAAAAAAATGTGCAATGAGGAGGAGCTTGAATTATTAAATTCGAGTGATAATAAAGATTATGCGTTTTCGCTTCTTTGGTGTAAAAAGGAGGCATATCATAAGCTTCTCGGAACCGGAATTTCCTATCCGAATTTTGCTAAAAGCTATGATTGCTCGTTTAAGTTTTATGATATATTTGATATGGTTGCCGCTGTGGCATGGCGGTAATACGTCATAATTGAGCGCTATAAAAAAGGGGATGTAAAAAACTCCGCAGCGCAAGAAAAAGAAACAAAAACACATATCGCAGGCATTACAAATGCTGTAGTTCGGTTTAGATTATGCGTAAAAATCAAAAAAACTTTATTTTTCATAGAATTCTTTCTTTTCTTGCCATCAACAAACTTCACCTCTCGGCGTATATACATACGCCTTCTGGTATCTCAAAACTAAAGTTTTGGCTCAGTTTGTTGATCCCAAAGCTTTTTTCTATCCCATCCGAAAAAATTAAGGCTGTTTAAAAAAGTCAATTGACTTTTTAAACAGCCCTTTTTTGGTGGAGGTGAGGAGAATCGAACTCCTGTCCGAAAACAAATCCACACAAAAATCTACCGGCATAGGCTGTGTATTACATTCCCTTTTAAGCTTCCGCACAGACCACGGCAGCATAATCGGTAGCCTTTAATGCATGACGGCGGTCAAGGCGCTCCGCCGTTCACGTTCACCGCATGATATTCGCCTTATTCTATGGTGCGGTAGTCACAGATAAGACGGCAGCACTTAGGCTGCGTATGCTAAATCGTTAGCGTTTATTTTTAAAAAGTTTTGGAATTTTAAAGTGTTCCGACACTACCGGCATTTCATGCTTCACTATCCCCGTCGAAGCCATTGCACCCCCATATATAATTAATAATTGCTTCTGTCTTTTAATGCTCTGTCCGCACTTCTTTTTGCGTCGCGTTTGGCAATATCATCTCGCTTGTCATAAAGCTTTTTACCTTTGCAAACGCCGAGATCAATCTTAACCTTTGAACCCTTCAAATAAACTGAAAGCGGAATAAGAGAAAAGCCCGTTTGCTTTATCTGACCAATCAGTTTTCTTATTTGCGCTTTGTGCAAAAGAAGTTTTTTTTCACGGAGAGGGTCACGGTTGAATATATTCCCTTTTTCATATGGGCTTATATTCATACCGATTAAAAACACCTCTCCGCCTTTAATACTTGCATAGCTGTCGGCTATATTGACCTTGCCGTCACGGATGGATTTAACCTCTGTTCCGAAAAGCTCAATGCCTGTTTCTATATTTTCGAGGATAAAATACTCATGGCGTGCTTTTTTATTTTGCGCTATTATTTTGATATTATTACTCTCTGCCATTCATATTCCTCCTCTTTTCTAAAACATTATAGCACGGTATAAAACCGTTTTCAACATTTTAAAGTGATTATTAACAATTAATTTACTTTTAAACTTCTTCTATAATCGGCAAAATCATAGGATTGCGTTTTGTTTTCTCATAGATATATTTTGCAACGCTGGCTCTGAGCGAATTTTTCATTGTTGCCCAATCGGTAGTATGCTTATTCATGCATATCTCAACGCTTTGCGACGCAACATCGCGTATATTGTCTATAAGCGTTTCAGCTTCACGAACGTAAACAAATCCGCGGCTTATAACATCCGGTCTTGAAACAATTTTCTTATCTTCGCCCGAAATGGTTACAACAACAATGATAAGTCCGTCCTGAGAAAGATGCTTTCTGTCACGTAATACTATGTTTCCGACGTCACCGACTCCGAGACCGTCAACGAGAATTTTACCGTTCGGCACACTGCCCGAAACCTTGGCTGAATTTTCGTCAAGCTCAAGCACACTGCCGTTTGATAAAACAAATGTGTTTTGCTTCGGAACACCCACCTGCTCGGCAAGACTTGCGTGCAAAATAAGGTGTCTGCACTCGCCGTGAACGGGTATGAAAAACTTAGGTTTGGCAAGCGCCAAAATAAGTTTCAGCTCCTCTTGGCATGCGTGACCCGATACGTGAACATCGGCAAGTGACTTATATATAACCGATGCGCCTATTTTAAACAGCTCGTTTATAACGTTTGATACCGATTTTTCGTTACCCGGAATAGGTGTTGCGGAAATTATAATCAAATCGTCTTTTGTAACCTCGACCTTTCTGTGATCGGAGTATGCCATTCTTGTAAGTGCGCTCATAGGCTCGCCTTGGCTGCCCGTTGTGATAATTACAATCTGGCTCGGACGATACTTATTGATATTGTCTATGTTTATAAGAACACCCTCGGGAACCCGCATATAACCCATCAAAATGGAGAGCTCCACGATATTTTCCATACTGCGTCCCGATACCGCAACCTTACGGCCGTTTTTAACCGCCGCATCGATAATCTGCTGAACTCTGTGTACGTTTGAGGCAAATGTAGCAACTATTATTCTTTTATTGCAGTTTTTAAATATCTGCTCAAATTTTTCTCCCACGCTTCTTTCGCTCATCGCAAAGCCGGGGCGTTCAACATTCGTACTGTCGGACATAAGAGCAAGTAAACCCTCATTGCCGAGTTCGCCTATTCTTGTAAGGTCTATCATATCACCCACAATAGGAGTGGTATCAATCTTGAAGTCACCCATGTGAAGAACCGTACCGACAGGTGTTTTAATCGCAAGTGCACAAGAATCGGCAATCGAGTGATTTGTTCTTATAAATTCGACGCTGAAATTCTTGCCTGCGGTTACGACATTACCTGCTTTTACACGGACAAGCTTTGTTTTTGAAAGCATATTGTTTTCCTTAAGCTTATGCTCGATAAGACCGAGAGTAAGCCTTGTGCCGAAAACAGGAACGTTTACCGCCTTCAAAAAGTAAGGTATTCCGCCTATATGATCCTCGTGACCGTGCGTAATGAAAATGCCGAGAATTTTTGATGCGTTCTTCTCGAGATATGTTATATCGTTTATAACCATATCTACACCCGGCATATCCTCATCCGGAAATGACATTCCGCAGTCGACGATTATAATCTCATTTCCATATTCAAAAGCGGTTAAGTTTTTTCCGATCTCATTCAAGCCGCCTATGGGAATGACTTTTAATTTATTCTTTTTTGCCAAAATAATTAACCTCCGTATATCTTAATTTTTTTCCGTTCAATACAATAATAAAAATTTCCCGAACATCGTTGTCTCAGTAAAAATTATAAATCCAAACGGTGAAAAGTTTTTAGTGTCTGATATAAGTTTATCAATAAAAACCGAACAAATCATCAATTATATTATATCATATCAAAAATAATATGTCAACCTTTATTTGCTGCTTATTTTAATAATATTTTCGCAGGCAAGCATAATTCCGAGCTTTGCAGATTCATATGTCAGACCGCCCTGCATATAGCAAATATAAGGCTCTTTCATCGGTCCGTCAGCGCTTAACTCTATACTTGAGCCTTGATTAAACGCACCTGCCGCCATTATTACCTCATCTTGATAACCGGGCATTGCCCACGGCTCGGGTACGACAAACGAGTCAATCGGTGCGCCCTCTTGTATTCCCTTGCAAAATGCGAACATATTTTCACGGCTGTTTAGAGTTATTGCCTCAATTATATCATGGCGCGGCTCATCCCATCTCGGATTTGCACGGAACCCGAGCTTTTCAAACACACAAGCTGCAAGAACAGATGTTTTAATTGCATTTGCGGTTACTCGCGGAGCAAAGAACAAACCCTGAAATGCAAGCTTGTTAAATCCCATCGTAGCTCCTGCTTCTTTTCCTATTCCGACGGAATTTAGTCTGTATGCGCATTTTTCAACTATGTCGGCTTTGCCGGCGATATATCCGCCCGTGGGTGCAATTCCGCCGCCCGGGTTTTTTATAAGAGAGCCGCATATAACGTCCGCACCGTAGGATGTAGGCTCTTTTTCATCTGAAAACTCACCGTAGCAGTTGTCTACCATACAAAGTGTGTCGGGGGATATTCTTTTAACAAAGGCTACTATTTCACCGATTTTTTCGGCACTGTATGTAGGTCTGTCGCCATATCCCTTTGAACGCTGAATTGTGACAAGGCGAATTTTGTTATCACGTAGAATTTTCTCCGCTTCTTCATAGTTGACATCGCCGTCTATAAGATCTGATTGAATATATTTAACTCCGAAATCCGCAAGTGAACCGTTGCCCGGCTCGCCAGATATTCCGATTACCTCCTCAAGCGTATCATACGGCTTTCCCGTGATAGAAAACAATATATCTCCCGGACGGAGTATTCCGAAAAATGCTGTTGAGAGTGTGTGAGTTCCGGATATAAGCTGGTGACGTACAAGTGCGTCCTCGCACTCAAAAATATCCGCATATACCTTTTCAAGTGTATCACGGCCCAAGTCGTCGGTGCCGTATCCGCTGCTCGGCGCAAAATGAGCCTCCGATACTTTGTTGTCATGAAAAGCCTTCATAACCTTCCATACATTCTTTTCAGCTGTTTTATCAATTTTTTCAAAACAGTGCTTTACCTCTTTTTCGCATTCGCAAACAAGCTCGTATGTTTTATCGCTTATTCCGTAGCTCTTTAGTATATCCATTATAATCAGTACCTTTCTAATATTCTATTCCCTCACGTGCGGATATTCCGCTGTCGTACGGGTGTTTAATCTTTTTCATGCACGTTATGTAGTCGGCGTGTTCTTTTAAATTGTCAATATTTCCTCTGCCTGTTAAAACAACTTCTCCGAAGTCAGTAAATCTCAAAATGTCATTTGTTTCAATCAATCCGCAGTCGAGTGCGCATACGGCTTCATCGAAAATAAAAACGTCAAATCTGCTTTTTTGCTCGAAAAACAAATCTGTTTTCTTTTTGTAAAGGGTTTTAAGCTCCGAAAGCTTTTTTTCATCGGCATTGAAAAGAAAAGGTATGTTTTCGCCGATATCGAAAACGGTAATGTTTTTAATTTGCGAAAGCACTTTTCTTTCTCCGCTTGTATCGGATTTTAAAAACTGAAAAAACAATACTCTTTTTCCTGCCGCCGCAGCTCTCAGTGAAAGACCTATCGCCGCAGTTGTTTTGCCTTTGCCGTCGCCTGTGTAGATATGAAGCATTAAATCTCAATCCTTTCGAGTATGCGCTTTGCCGTATCAGCGGGAGATTCCGAACTTGTCGGGTTTATTTCAATATCACAGTCACGGTAAAGAGGGAGGCGATGCTCATAACGTTTTTTGATTTTTTCCGTTTCTTCCATCAGCAGCGGTCTTGTTTGCCTTGCTGCAAAAAGTCTCGACTCGATTACGGAAAAATCGGGAATCAGAGAAACTATAATTCCGTTTTTTTTCATATACTGTCTGTTTTCCTCTTTTAAGACAATACCGCCGCCTGTTGATATTATCGCACTATCGCACAAAATGGCGTCTTTCAAAACCTCTGTTTCCGCTTCTCTGAAATAGTTTTCTCCAAATTTATCGAAAATATCCGCAATTGTCATGTTAAGCCTTTTTTCAATTTCGTCATCCGTATCAATAAGCTTTCTTGACATCAGATGTGCAAGCTCTTTTGAAACGCTTGTTTTGCCGCTTGCCATAAATCCCGTAAGAAATATATTATTCATCTATAAGCTCCAAAACCTTTCTCCACAGCTTATGCGGAACTTCTTCGCCTGTGAATAATTCGTATGCAAGTACACCTTGAAACGCAAGCATTCCCAAGCCGTTTACGGTTTTAATTCCTTTTTCATCCGCTATTTTCAAAAATTCCGTTTGTCTCGGATAGTAAATTAAATCTACTGCCGCCTCCGCCCAATCAAAGATTTTTTCATCATCAACCGGACAGTCGCAGCTTCCCATACCAACAGGTGTTGTGTTTATAACAATATCGAACTTTTCCGGTTCGCTGTATAAGAAGTATTTTTCGCAGTTGTAGAATTTGTTAAAACTTTCGCATAACTGTTTTGCTTTGACCTCTGTTCTGTTTTTTATAACAATTCTCGCCGCATCCCGTCTGCCGAGCATTGCAAGCGTTGCTCTTGCCGCACCGCCTGCGCCGATTACAAGCACGTTTTTCCTTTCCACGTTAATATTTTCATACATAAGCGCTCTGTAAAGTCCTTCACCGTCCGTACTGTATCCGTACAGCTTTCCGTCTTTGTTTACAATAGTGTTTACCGAGCCGACGGCACGTGCTTCATCATCTGTAAAATCAACGCATTGCGCCGCCTTTTCCTTAAACGGTGATGTTACGTTAACCCCGCTTATGCCAAGTGTTCTGACACTTTCTATGGCTTTTGTCACATCGGGAATTTCAAAAGCGACATAAACGTAATTTCTTCCGAGTCTGTCGGATAAGTAGTTGTGTATTTTCGGAGACAGACTGTGCTTTATCGGATTTCCCAAAACGGCAAGTAAGCCTGTGTTGCCTGTAATCTCCATAGCGTTAATACCTCTTCTCTAAAATGTTAGTTCGTTATGCTGTTTAAGCAGTTTTTCGCAAAGACTTGTATATCTTTCCTTTTCACTGCCGTTTTTTGTCATATATTCAATCGGTTCACGTGCACCGACGAGAATAACCGTATTTTTCGCTCTTGTAACTGCGGTATATAAAAGATTTCTGCACATCAGCATGGGAGGAAACTGAGCCGCAGGCATAATAACGTACGGGAACTCACTGCCCTGACTTTTATGTACCGTTATCGCATAAGCAAGGTCAAGCTCATCGAGCTGAGTGAAGGGGTATTCAACATGCTTTTCTTCATCAAATGTGATTATCATCATTTTGTCAACGATTGATATTTCGTCAATTCGTCCCATATCGCCGTTGAATATTCCCGTTCCGCTCTCGCCGAGCTTGCGTGTGTAATAAATATCGTAATTGTTTTTCCTTTGCATTACTTTGTCGCCCTCGCGGAAAAGTATTTTCCCGTATGAGTATTCATTTTTAAGACCATCGTCGGGATTTAATGCCTCCTGTAAAACGTGGTTTAGATTAATTGAACCGCAAAGCCCCTTTTTAGACGGTGAAATAACCTGTATATCAGAAAAAGCGTCTATTCCGTACGCTTCGGGGAGTCTTTTTGAGCAAAGTGCGCTTATTGTTTTCACAATATCGCCGGCTTTGCTTCTGTTCATGAAAAAGAAATCTCCGTCTTTGCCGTCAAGCTCGGGGAGCTCGCCTGCATTTATTCTGTGGGCATTTACGACAATAAGGCTTTCCTCTGCCTGACGAAAAATTGTATCGAGCTTTATTACACTGATTGTTTCGCTTTTTATTATATCGTTTAAAACGTTCCCGGGTCCGACTGAGGGCAGCTGGTCAGCATCGCCCGACATGATGAGTCTTGCGCCCGGCTTAAGAGCTTTTAAAAACGCATACATCAAATTAACGTCGAGCATACTCACCTCATCGAGTATAACAACATCTGCACTTATCGGGTTTTCTTCATTATGAGTAAACTTACAAGCGCCATCTTCGCCGCTTGCACCCAAAAGACGATGTATTGTTTTTGCCTCCATTCCCGAAAGCTGTGTCATTCTTTTTGCCGCACGTCCCGTAGGCGCAGCAAGAACTATTTTTAAATCAAACTCCTCAAGAAGTTTAATTATGATATTAATTGTTGTTGTTTTTCCTGTTCCGGGTCCGCCGGTAAGTATCATGCATTGCTCACTCAGCGCACATACAGCAGCCGCTCTTTGTTCGGGAGCGAGTTTTTGCCTCGTTATGCTCTCCATGCTGTCAATTCTTTTGTTTATTTGCTCCTCGCTGAGCAAAGCGTTGTCATCTGACGAGGACATTAGAAAAAGACGTGACGCAATATAGCTTTCCGCACGTGATAATTGAGTAAGACAATAAACTGTTTCATCGCCTACAAATTCCGACTGAATATCCTTTGACATTATAAGCTCCGACAAAACAGAATCGACATCCTCCTCCGATACACCGAGTCTGTATGAGGCATCCTCGCAAAGAAGCTTGCGGGGAAGATAGGTATGACCGGAAGCATAGGCGGCAAGTGACAGAATATATTTAATTCCGCTTTTGATTCTCATTGGGTTATTTGCGGAAAATCCCTCACCGTATGCTATTTTATCCGATTGTGCGAATGTTATTCCGTCAATATTATCCGCAAGCACGTACGGGTTTTCCTTGATTGTCTTTACCGACCTCTCACCCCAGTGCTTATACACCTTTATTGCGGAGTTTACGCTTATACCGTACTGCTGAAGATACATAACAATTGTTTGCATCTCCTGAATTTCTCTGAATGATTCACCGATTTTTACGGCTTTATTTTTTGAAATCCCCTTTATGCACGCCATTTTTTCGGGATTTGTAAGCATAATCTTAAGAGTATCTTTGCCAAACTCCGCAACAAGCTTTTTTGCCGTTGCGGCACGCACACCGTATACGATACCGCTTGACAAGTATCGCAAAATATCCTGCTCCTGTGAGGGCATTACAATTTCATACCACTCAAATTTAAACTGCTCGCCGTATTCGGCATGATTTGTCCAATTCCCGGTAAGCGACACGCATTGTCCCTCGGCAATATCCGCCGTAAAACCTACAGCCGTGATTAAATCCGAACCGCTGACATCAAGGTCAAACACGGTATATCCGTTGTCGCTGTTATAATAAATTATATCATTTACCGTTCCCGTTACGGTTTCCTTTTCCATTCCTGAGGCACCTCAATACGTGTTCAAAATAATCGGGCAAGTCCGAATTAAAAAGCATTTGCTCGCCCGTGACGGGGTTTGCAAAGCCAAGACTTTGTGCATGAAGAAGCTGTCCGTTTAAGCTGAATTCTTCTTTTTTTATTCCGTAAAGCTTATCGCCGACAATAGGTCGCTTTATATATGACATATGCACCCTTATCTGGTGAGTTCTGCCGGTGTCAAGCACACATTCGACAAGTGTGTAATTGCCGAATCTCTCTATTACCTTAACGTGTGTTACGGCATTTCTGCCGCCCGAAACAACAGCCATTTTTTTTCTGTCGGATAAGCTTCTGCCGATAGGCTTGTCAATTGTAAGCTCATCCTCTTTTATATTGCCGTGAACAAGCGCAATATATCTGCGATACGGTTTTGTGTTTTGCCACTGATTTGTAAGTGATATATGCGCGTCGTTTGTTTTTGCGATTACCAAAAGACCGCTTGTATCTTTGTCAATTCTGTGAACGATTCCCGGTCTTATTTTGCCGTTTATACCGGACAGCTCACCGCTGCAATGATACAAAATACCGTTTACAAGTGTTCCGCTTTCATTGCCCGCCGCCGGATGCACAACCATTCCCTGCGGCTTGTTTACGACAATAACACCGCTGTCCTCATATACAATGTCAAGCGGAATGTTTTCAGGCTTTGCCTCTATTTCCTCAGGCTCGCTTAAATAAATTGTTATCTCGTCGCCGAGTTTAACCTTATATTTTTTCTCAAGCTTTTTTTCGCCCGATATAACGTTGCCAAGCTCGCACTCGTTCGCCGCTCTTGATCTTGAAAGCGGTGTATTATCTGCCAAAAAACTGTCAAGTCTTTTTCCGGCGTCGCTTTCCGATACTTTTAAAATAATCTCGTCCATTACAGGTTTTCGGCAGCGTGGATTTTCTCTATACGCTTTACGTGCCTGTCACCCTCAAACTCGGTATCGAGCCAAGTATCAGCAATCATGCAAGCTAAATCCTCACCTATAACTCTGCCGCCCATGCAAATGATTTGAGCGTTGTTATGCATTTTTGCCATTTTTGCACTGTACACATCAGAGCAAAGAGCCGCACGAATACCTTTGTATTTATTTGCCGCTATTGAAATGCCTATACCCGTTCCGCAGAATAGCATTCCGCAGTCAGCCTCGCCGTTTGTAATTGCCATGCAAACGGGCTTTGCCATATCGGGATAGTCAACCGAGTCATGAGTATGTGTTCCGTAGTCTGTAATCTCAAAGCCTCGTTCTTCCAAGTGCTTTTTAACCTTAAGCTTTAAGTCAAGTCCTCCGTGATCCGATCCCATTGCTATTTTCATTTTATCAGTTCCTTTCTTCATATTCACGTTCTGCTTGTGATTTTCTTATATAAACAGGACATATCTGTCCGCATTCGACAGCGCTGTCAATGTTTTTAAGCCCCAAAGCCGCAACCGATGCTCCTCGCTGCAGACTTGAACCGGCAGGTACGAAAATTGCTTTTTCTCCGAGATGCGATTTTATCTGCTCCTTATAAACCGGAACGCCGTCGCCGACAAATATAACGTCGAGCATATTCCCGCAGCCGTCAAGACATTCGCTCAGCGGTGCGGCGTGCGGCTGTTCTATTTCTCTAAAACCGTCCTCATCCCAAATATATGCAGCGGTGTAAACCTCGTTTCTTCTTGCGTCCATAATCGGCACAATTATATGCTCTGCATATGGTAAATTATACGCAAGTGCGGCGAGCGTTCCGACAGGCACAATTTTCTTCCCGCAGGCATGGGCAAGACCTTTTGCCGTAGCAATTCCTATTCTAAGACCCGTAAAAGACCCCGGTCCTACCGAAACGGCAAACAAATCAATATCCTTTATATCGCATTCGCAGCTTTTGAGCATACTGTCAATCATAGGCATTAAAAGCTGTGAATGTGTCTTTTTTAAATTAAGCGTGTATTCGGCAATTATGTTGTCATCATCTATCACCGCTGCCGATGCAACGTTCGATGATGTATCAATTCCAAGTACCTTCATTTTCTACTCCCTCGATTATTATTATTCTGTCCTTTGACGGATTGTCACCCCGTTTTATCGTAACGGATACATGGCTTTGGGGAATAAGCTCCTCAATCATTTCCGGCCATTCTATAAGGC